>NZ_JBGNYC010000005.1:0-167574 GCF_051844275.1 Cellulosimicrobium sp. CpK407 | reverse complement strand
CTGCGTGGCGAGCGTCGCGAAGATGTCGTCCGCCTCGTAGCCCTCGCGCTCGAGCGTCGGGATGTGCAGCGTCTCGAGGATCTCCTTGATGAGCGGGACCTGGCCGCGGAACGGCTCGGGCGACGACTCGCGCGTGCCCTTGTAGCTCGGGAGGATCTCCGTGCGGAACGACTGGCGCCCCGCGTCGAACGCGACGGCGACGTGCGTCGGCTCCTCGTCCCGCAGGAGGTTGATGAGCATCGACGTGAAGCCGTACACCGCGTTCGTGTGCTGTCCCGTGGTCGTCGAGAAGTTCTCCGCCGGGAGCGCGAAGAACGCGCGGTAGGCCATGGAGTGTCCGTCGATGAGCAGGAGGCGAGGTCGCGCGGAGGTCGTCACGGGTGCCAACCTACAGTCCATGACCGACACGCACGGCCCCGACCGGACCACCGACCCCGCCGCGCCCGCGGCCGCCGCGACAGGCGCGCCCGCGGCCCCGCGCCACGCCTACGAGGCCATGGGCCTGCGCACCGCGGGAACGCTCATCGAGCGCATGGGCATCGAGCTGGAGGTCGTGAGCGCCGACCGGGTCACCGCACGCATGCCCGTCGCGGGCAACACCCAGCCCGCGGGCCTGCTGCACGGGGGCGCGTCGGTCGTGCTCGCCGAGACGCTCGGGTCGATCGCCGCGCAGCTCCACGGCGGGCCCGGGCGCGCCGCGGTGGGGATCGAGGTCAACGCCACCCACCACCGGGGGGTGCGCGACGGCTGGGTCCACGGGGAGGCCGTCGCGGTGCACCGGGGCCGCACGACGGCGAGCTACGAGATCGTGGTGTCCGACGACGAGGGCCGTCGTGTGTGCACGGCCCGCCTCACGTGCATGATCCTCAGCCGGGACTGACGGCGACGCCGCGGCGGCCCGTCCCGGGTGGGCTCTGCCCGCGGACGGCCGCCCGGCTCAGCCGGGCAGGGTCTCGCGGGCCTCGACCGGCGTCACGACACCGCTGCGGTTCCGGTACTCCGCCTGGAACTCGCGCAGGTCGACCGGTCCGGACATCGTCTCGGTCCGGGCACGACGACGGCGCGCGATGAGGTCCTCGAGGGAACGGGTGCCCCGGCGGGTGGGGGTGAGGTCGGCCGCGAGGCGACGCTGGAGCACCGCGGTCGACACGACGCGGTGGCCCGCGACCGGGCCGAAGCCGAGCCGCGCGAGGAAGCGCTGGACGCCGCGGGATCCGGGGATCGGGACCGAGTAGACGTGCGTCGCACCGGCGCCGGCAGCGAGGTCCGCCGTCGCGCTGAGCAGCGCGTGACCCACGCCGCGTCGGCGGGAGTCCTCGCCGACGTAGACGGCCTCGACGTACAGGCTCGGCTCGTCGGCGAACAGGTGCGGGTCGAGCACGCGCGCGAGCACGAACCCGACGGGGCGGCCGTCGTGCAGGGCGACGAGGACGTTGCCGCCCGGGAGCGTGAGCAGCACCGACAGGTGCCGGACCAGGCGGTCCTCGTCGGGCGCGCAGATCTGCGCCCCGGACGCCGACTCGCGCCGGGCCTCCGAGCACAGCACAGCGATCCCCGGCAGGTCGTCACCGACCGCGGGCCTGACCTCCACTGCTGGGCGCACCGCGCTCCTCCTCGTTCGCACCGTGGGACCGACGGCACCGAGGGACGTGGGGGGTGAGATGGTTCCACGTCGCTCGGACGGCGCCGTCGGCCGTCGACTGAGCACTACGTGGCGACCGCGTGTCCACCGCCCCGGGAACTACTGGACGCCAGTCCAAGACGATAGCCCGCCCGGGGCGCCGTGACAAAGGTCCTGCTCAGGACACCGGCCACGGCCGATCGGTCGCCGACGCGGGCTCAGGCGCCGCCGACCTGCTCGATGACGGCGTCCGCGACCTCGCGCATGGTGAGGCGCCGGTCCATCGACGTCTTCTGGATCCAGCGGAACGACTCCGGCTCCGACAGACCCATCTTGGTCATGAGCAGACCCTTGGCACGGTCCACGCGCTTACGCGTCTCGAAGCGCTCCGCCAGGTCCGCGACCTCGGACTCGAGCGCTGTGATCTGCGAGTAGCGCGAGATCGCGATCTCGACCGCGGGCAGCAGGTCCGCCGGCGTGAACGGCTTGACGACGTAGGCCATGGCCCCCGCGTCGCGCGCCCGCTCGACGAGCTCCGCCTGCGAGAACGCCGTGAGCAGGACGACCGGCGCGGCGTGCGCCTTGCCGATCTGCTCCGCGGCGGAGATGCCGTCGAGCTCGGGCATCTTCACGTCCATGACGACGACGTCGGGCTTGAGCTCGAGAGCCAGCTTGACCGCCGTGGCGCCGTCGCCCGCCTCGCCGACGACGTCGAAACCGGCGTCGCGCAGCGTCTCGACCACGTCGAGACGGATCAGGGCCTCGTCCTCGGCGACGACCGCGCGGCGCGCGGGACGGCCCGACGGGGCGGGGGTCGCGGCGGGCTCGGGCTCGATCATCGGGGGCAGGTCGAGCGGCTGCTTGTCCTCGGGCTGCGCTGTCTGGTCACTCACGGGGTTCACTGTAGTGCGCCGCACCCCCTGCCGCCCCCGCGTTTCGCCCTCGGAGGAGTGTGATTCTCGTGAAGGCGCGCACGTGTGGTTCGATGGTGCACGCGCAACGGACCCGGCGACCGGCTCCGACGCGCACCGCCCCGGTAGCCCAACCGGCAGAGGCGTTCGGCTCAAACCCGATCCAGTGTGGGTTCGAATCCCACCCGGGGCACCTCCCCTGTCACCGCGCCGCACCCGGCGCGAGCCGGCGGCCCGTCCCCCACGCCGACGGCTCCGGACCGTACCGGACGACCATCGAGCGGAACGCCTCCGCCGCGCGCGTCCGAGCACCCGCCCGTTCCGCGCCGGGCTCCACCGCCTCCGACGCGCGCGCCAGCTCGTCGTCGACGAACCACCCCAGTGGTCTCGGGACGGCGCCGGCACCCATCTCGCGCGACACCGCCTTGAGCGCGACGAGCTCCGCCGCGGCGCGCACCACGTCCCCCGAGGCCTCCCCCTCCGTGAGCAGCGTCACCAGATCCATGGGCGGTACGGCGTCGTCGGGGCGCACGCGCAGCCACCGCAGCGTCGCCGCCGGGCGCACGACGTAGAAGACCTTCTTGTACGGCACCGCGGGCACCGACCACCATCGGTCGCGCTGACCCAGCGCCACGTGCAGGTAGTGGCGCCGCAGCGCGTCGCGGTCGACGACGTGCTCCGCGAGCGCGAGCAGCTCCGCCCGGAACGCGTCGTCGGCGCGATAGACGATCGGCGAGCGCAGCCACTCCAGCAGGGTCGCGTTCCCCCGTACGAGCAGCCGGACCGCCTTGAGCAGGTCCCACCCGTTCACGTCAAGCACCGCGTCGAGCGGGGTCTCGACGACGTCGCGCCGCGGCCACGGGTCCAGGTAGTCCGCCTGCGACCGGACGTACACGAACCGGCAGTCGTGGTCCGAGTCCGGCGACGGGAACCCCCATGCACGGCTCCCGCTCTCCACCGCGAGCGGTATCGCGACCCGCTCGTCGCGCACGACGGCGTCCAGCCGCGCGTCGACCCGACGCACGACCGCAGGGTCCAGGGAGTCCGGCACGGCACGCATCCCGCGAGGGTAGGGGTACCGAGAACCCCGTGTCGTGCACTTTCCGGCACGGTGCCGGGTCGGACGGTGACGTCACCGGGGAGCGGGGCCGGAGAGGAGGAGGGCGCGGGTCGTGGCGGGGCTGGCGGGAGGCCGCGAGGCACGAGCGGCCGGATGGTAGACCCGCGCCCTCCTCCTCGGAGCGCCTCGCGAAGGCGACCGCACGGGCCGGCTCCGGAACGCCGGACGGCGGCGCCCCCACGAGAGGGGCGCCGCCGTGCGACGTCATGCGCGGTCTACGCCCTCACGGGCGCGACGGCGTCAGGCGCGCGTGTCGGAGTGGTCGCCGATCTTGTGCACGAGGATCGAGTTCGTCGTGCCCGGCTGGCCCACGGGGGCGCCGGAGACGACGACCACGAGGTCGCCGACCTCGGCGAGGCCGTTGGCCTGGAGGGTCGTGTCGACCTGGTCGACCATCGCGTCGGTGTTCTCCACCTCGGGCACCTGGTAGGTCTGGGTGCCCCATGTGAGCGACAGGACGTTGCGCACGTGCTCGCGCGGCGTGAAGGCGAGCAGCGGGATCGACGAGCGCAGGCGCGACATGCGGCGCGCCGAGTCGCCCGACTGGGTGAACGTCGCGAGGTACTTCGCGCCGAGGATCTCGCCGATCTCCGCAGCCGCGCGCGTGATGGCGCCACCGCGCGTGTGCGGGGTCGAGCCGAGCGGCGCGATGCGCTCGCGGCCGGCCTCCTCCGTCGCCTCGATGATGCGGGCCATGGTCTGCACCGTGAGGATCGGGTACTCGCCCACGCTGGTCTCGCCCGAGAGCATGACCGCGTCGGCGCCGTCGAGGACGGCGTTGGCGCAGTCGGACGCCTCGGCGCGCGTCGGGCGCGGCGAGTTCGTCATGGACTCGAGCACCTGCGTCGCGACGATGACGGGCTTGGCGTTGCGACGCGCGAGCTCGACGATGCGCTTCTGGACGAGCGGCACCTGCTCCAGCGGGAGCTCGACCGCGAGGTCGCCGCGGGCGACCATGACGCCGTCGAACGCGTCGACGATCTCGGCGAGGTTCTCGACGGCCTGCGGCTTCTCGATCTTCGCGACGACGGGGACCGTGCGGCCCTCCTCGTCCATGATCCGCTTGACGTCCTCGAAGTCCTTCGCGGACCGCACGAAGGACAGCGCGATGATGTCCGCGCCGAGCTTGAGGGCCCAGCGCAGGTCGTCCTGGTCCTTCTCGGACAGCGCCGGCACGGAGACCGCGACGCCCGGGAGGTTCAGGCCCTTGTTGTTCGACACCGGGCCGGCGACCTCGACGCGCGTCACGACGCGCGGGCCCTCGACGGCGGTGACGCGGACGAGCACCTTGCCGTCGTCGATGAGGATCGGGTCGCCGACGCGCGCGTCGCCCGGCAGGCCCTTGTGCGTCGTGGAGACGAGCTCCTTGGTGCCGACGACGTCCTCGGTCGTGATCGTGAAGGTGTCACCCTCCTCGAGCCAGTGCTTCTCGTCGCCGCCGAAGCGGCCCAGGCGGATCTTCGGCCCCTGGAGGTCGACGAGCACCGCGACGGAGCGGCCCGACTCGGCGGCGGCCTCGCGCACGCCGTGGTAGACGGCCGCGTGCTCCTCGGCGCTGCCGTGGCTGCGGTTGATCCGCGCCACGTCCATCCCGGCGTCGACGAGCGCGCGGAGCTGCTCCTTCGACTCGGTCGCGGGTCCGATGGTGCAGACGATCTTTGCTCTGCGCATATCTCCAGCCTCTAGTCTTCCGACCGGCCGGGAGCCGGTCGTCGCGGGGTGCCCCTCCCTAGGATGCCCCGCTCATCGTCCCGGCGCCGGACACCCGGCGCCGGGGTGCACGTCAAGCGCGCAAGGACACGGTGTTCGCGCGCACAGGCGCGGGCAGCTCGGTCCCTCCCTGAAGGTAGGCGTCGACGGATGCCGCCGCCGCCCGTCCCTCGGCGATCGCCCACACGATCAGCGACTGCCCACGACCCGCGTCGCCGGCCACGAAGACCCCGGGCAGCGACGACGCGAAGTCGTCGCCGCGCGCCACGAGGCCGCGGCCCGTGAGGTCCGCGCCGGCCTGGGTCGTGATGGTCGCCGTCTCCGGCCCGGTGAAGCCCATCGCGACGAGCACGAGGTCCGCGGGGATCTCGCGCTCGGTGCCCGCCTTGGGCACGCGACGGCCGTCGGGCAGGTACTCGGTCTCCGCGACGCGCAGCGCGCGCACGGCTCCGTTCTCGTCGCCCAGGAACTCGACGGTGGACGCGAGGAACTCGCGCTCACCGCCCTCCTCGTGCGACGTGGACACCTCGAACACGATCGGGTCCGTCGGCCACGGCTGGGTCGCGGACCGCTCGAGCGGCGGCTGCTTGCCGATCGCGAGCGTCGTCACGCTCGCCGCGCCCTGGCGCAGCGAGGTGCCGAGGCAGTCCGACCCGGTGTCGCCGCCGCCGATGACGATGACGTGCTTGCCCGTGGCCGTGATCTGGTCGGCGACCTCGCGCCCGGCGACGACGGCGTTCGCCTGGTGCAGGAAGTCCATGGCGAAGTGGATGCCGTCGAGCTCTCGCCCGGGGACCGACAGGTCGCGCGGGACGGTCGCACCCGTGGCGACCACGACGGCGTCGTACCGGGCCCGCAGGTCGTCCCACGTGATGTCGACGCCGATCTCGACCCCGGGGCGGAACCGCGTGCCCTCGGCCTCCATCTGCGCCACGCGGCGGTCGATGTGGTGCTTCTCGAGCTTGAAGTCGGGGATGCCGTAGCGCAGCAGCCCACCGATCGCGTCGTCCCGCTCGTAGACGGCGACCGTGTGGCCGGCGCGCGTGAGCTGCTGAGCGGCGGCGAGGCCAGCGGGTCCCGAGCCCACGACGGCGACGGTCGAGCCCGTGAGGCGCTGCGGCACCTGCGGCGTGACGTAGCCGCGCGCGAACGCCTCGTCGATGATCGAGACCTCGACGTTCTTGATCGTCACGGCCGGCTGGTTGATGCCGAGCACGCAGCTCGACTCGCACGGTGCGGGGCACACGCGACCGGTGAACTCCGGGAAGTTGTTGGTCTCGTGCAGGCGGTCGATCGCGTCGGCCCACTGGTCGCGGTAGACGAGGTCGTTCCACTCCGGGATGAGGTTCCCGAGCGGGCAGCCCTGGTGGCAGAACGGGATGCCGCAGTCCATGCAGCGTCCCGCCTGCTCCTTGAGGAACGGCTGGCCCTCCTCGAGGTGCGCGTGCACGTCCTTCCAGTCCCGCAGGCGCACGGCCACCGGGCGGTTGGGCGGGAGCTCGCGCTCCCGCACCTTCAGGAATCCGCGGGGGTCAGCCACGGGCCACCTCCAAGATCTGGTCCCACACGCCCGGGGCCGCGGGGTCGAGCCCTGCCGACTCCGCCTTCTCGAGCGCCGAGCGCATGCGGGCGAAGTCGGTCGGCAGCACGCGCGTGAAGCGCTGGACGGCCGCGGGGAAGTCCTCGAGGAGCTCGGCCGCGAGCGGCGACCCCGTCTCCTCGTGGTGGCGACGGACGAGCTGCTCGACGAGCGCGACCTCGGCGTCCTCGAGCGGGCTCAGGCCGAGCTCGCCGGTGGCGAGCGCGCTCGTGTTGACGTTGCCCTCGCGCAGGTCGAGCACGTACGCGGTGCCGCCGGACATGCCGGCGCCGAAGTTGCGCCCGGTCGGGCCGAGCACGAGCACCGTGCCGCCCGTCATGTACTCGCAGCCGTGGTCGCCCACGCCCTCGACGACGAGCGTGGCGCCCGAGTTGCGCACGCCGAAGCGCTCGCCGACCCGGCCGCGCAGGAAGATCTCGCCCGACGTCGCGCCGTAGCCGATGACGTTGCCCGCGACGACGTTGCTCGACCCGGTGAGGACCGCGTTGCGGTCCGGGCGCACGACGATCCGTCCGCCCGACAGGCCCTTGCCGACGTAGTCGTTCGCGTCGCCGAACAGGCGCAGCGTGACGCCGCGCGGCAGGAACGCGCCGAGCGACTGGCCGGCGGACCCGGTGAGGGTCACGTCGATCGTGTCGTCGGGCAGGCCCTCGCCGCGGAACCGCTTGGTCACCTCGTGGCCGAGCATCGTGCCGACGGTGCGGTTGACGTTGCGCACCGGCAGGGAGATGCGGACCGGCTCGCGCCGCTCGAGCGCGTCCTCGGCGAGCGCGACGAGCTGGTTGTCGAGCGCCTTCTCGAGGCCGTGGTCCTGCGTCGTGGTGTTGCGCAGCGAGGCGCCCTCCACCGGCACGGGACGCTCGAGCACGGGCCCGAGGTCGAGGCCCTGGGCCTTCCAGTGGTCGATCGCCTTGCGCGTGTCGAGGAGCTCGACCCGGCCGATGGCCTCCTCGACGGTCCGGAAGCCGAGGCGCGCCAGGTACTCGCGCACCTCCTCGGCGATGAACTCGAAGAAGTTCACGACGAACTCCGGCTTGCCCGTGAACCGGGCGCGCAGCTCGGGGTTCTGCGTCGCGACGCCGACCGGGCACGTGTCCAGGTGGCACACGCGCATCATGACGCAGCCCGAGACGACCATGGGGGCGGTCGCGAAGCCGAACTCCTCGGCTCCGAGCAGCGCCGCCACGACCACGTCGCGGCCGGTCTTCATCTGGCCGTCGACCTGGACGACGATCCGGTCGCGCAGGTTGTTGAGCACGAGCGTCTGCTGGGTCTCGGCGAGGCCGATCTCCCAGGGCGTGCCCGCGTGCTTGAGCGACGTCAGCGGGCTCGCACCCGTGCCGCCGTCGTGACCCGAGATGAGGACGACGTCCGCGTGCGCCTTGGACACGCCCGTCGCGACCGTCCCGACGCCGAACTCGGAGACGAGCTTGACGTGGATGCGCGCCGCCGGGTTCGCGTTCTTCGCGTCGTGGATGAGCTGGGCGAGGTCCTCGATCGAGTAGATGTCGTGGTGGGGCGGCGGCGAGATGAGCCCGACGCCCGGCGTCGAGTGCCGGGTCTTCGCGACCCACGGGTACACCTTGTGCCCAGGGAGCTGACCGCCCTCGCCGGGCTTGGCGCCCTGGGCGAGCTTGATCTGGATGTCGTCCGCGTTCGTCAGGTACTCGCTCGTGACGCCGAAGCGGCCCGACGCGATCTGCTTGACCTTGGAGCGGCGCTCCGGGTCGTACAGGCGCTCCGGGTCCTCGCCGCCCTCGCCGGTGTTCGACCGGCCACCCAGACGGTTCATCGCGATCGCGAGGGTCTCGTGCGCCTCCGCGGAGATCGACCCGTAGGACATGGCGCCCGTGTTGAAGCGCTTGACGATCTCGCTCACGGGCTCGACCTCGTCGAGCGGGACCGCGGGGCGCTCGCCCTCGCGCAGCGCGAGGAGGCCGCGCAGCGTCATGAGGCGCGAGGACTGCTCGTCCACGCGGTGCGTGTACTGGCGGAAGATGTCGAACCGGCGCTCGCGCGTGGCGTGCTGCAGGCGGAAGACCGTCTCCGGGTCGAACAGGTGCTCCTCGCTGTCGCGGCGCCACTGGTACTCGCCGCCCGTCGTGAGGCGCACGTGCGGGCGGTGGTTGCCGGACTTGGGGTACGCGTCGACGTGGCGCGCGGCGACCTCGGCCGCGACGACGTCGAGCCCGATGCCGCTGAGGCGCGACGTCGTGCCCGTGAAGAACGCCTGCACGAGGTCGTGGGACAGGCCCACCGCCTCGAACACCTGGGCGCCGCGGTACGAGGAGATGGTCGAGATGCCCATCTTGCTCATGACCTTGAGCACGCCCTTGCCGAGCCCCTTGATGAGGTTCGCGACGGCCTTCGCCGGGTCGACCGTGAGGTAGCCGCGGCGCGCGAGGTCCTCGACCGTCTCCATGGCGAGGTACGGGTTGACCGCGGCCGCGCCGTAGCCGATGAGCAGCGCGACGTGGTGCACCTCGCGCACGTCGCCGGCCTCGACGACGAGCGACACCTGGGTGCGCGTGTGCCGCCGCAGCAGGTGGTGGTGCACCGCGCTCGACAGGAGCAGCGACGGGATCGGCGCGTGCTCGGCGTCCGAGTCGCGGTCCGACAGCACGATGAAGCTCGCGCCCGCGGCGACGTGCTCGTCGACCTCGGCGAAGATCTCCTCGAGGCGGGCGAGCAGGGACTCGCCGCCGCCCGCGACGCGGTACAGGCCCTTGATCGTCACCGCGCGGAAGATGCCGGAGAGCTTCGGGTCCTTGTCGACGCGGATGATCTTCGCGAGCTGGTCGTTGTCGAGCACGGGGAAGGGCAGCATGAGCTTGCGCGCGTGCTCGGGCGTGTCGACGAGGAGGTTCGGCTCCGGGCCGATCGCGCCGCCGATGGACGTGACGAGCTCCTCGCGGATCGCGTCCAGCGGCGGGTTCGTCACCTGCGCGAACATCTGCGTGAAGTAGTCGAACAGCAGGCGCGGACGCTTCGCGAGGACGGCGATGGGCGTGTCCGTGCCCATCGCGCCCAGCGGCTCCGCCCCCGTGTTGGCCATCGGGGTGAGGATGACCTTGAGCTCCTCCTGCGTGTACCCGAAGGCGCGCTGGCGGCGCTCGACGGACGCGGGGCTGTGCGCGACGTGCTCGCGCTCGGGGAGCTGGTCGAGGTAGACCGCGTTCTCGGCGACCCACTGCGCGTACGGGCGCTGGGCGGCGAGCTGGGACTTGATCTCCTCGTCCTCGATGATCCGGCCCTGGCCGGTGTCGACGAGGAACATGCGGCCGGGCTCGAGGCGGCCCTTGCGGACGATCGTCGCGGGGTCGAGGTCGAGCACGCCCGCCTCGCTCGCGAGCACCACGAGGCCGTCCTCGGTCACCCAGTAGCGCCCCGGGCGCAGGCCGTTGCGGTCCAGGACCGCGCCGATGAGCGTGCCGTCGGTGAAGTTGAGGCACGCGGGGCCGTCCCACGGCTCCATGAGCGTCGAGTGGTACTCGTAGAACGCGCGCAGGTCCGGGTCCATGTCGGCGTGGTTCTCCCACGCCTCCGGGATCATCATGAGCACCGCGTGCGGCAGCGAGCGGCCCGAGAGGTGCAGGAGCTCGAGCACCTCGTCGAAGCTCGCCGAGTCGCTGGAGCCCTCCGAGCACACCGGCAGGAGCGGGGCGAGGTCGCCGACGGCCTCGCTCGCGAGGGTGCCCTCACGCGCCGCCATCCAGTTCCGGTTGCCGCGCACCGTGTTGATCTCGCCGTTGTGCGCGATCATGCGGAACGGCTGCGCGAGCGGCCACGACGGGAACGTGTTCGTCGAGAACCGCGAGTGCACGAGCGCGATCTCGCTCGCGTACCGCGGGTCGGACAGGTCGGGGAAGAACGGCTCGAGCTGCGCCGTCGTGAGCATCCCCTTGTACGTGAGGGTGCGCGCCGAGAGCGACGCGAAGAACAGGCCGAGCTCGTTCTCCGCGCGCTTGCGCAGGCGGTACGTGCGACGGTCGAGCTCGACGCCGGACAGCTCGCGCGCGGGGTCCGCGACGACGACCTGACGGAACAGCGGCATGGACGCACGCGCGCTCGGGCCGACGAGGTCGGCCGTGACGGGCACGTCGCGCCACGCGAGGACCTCGAGCTTCTCCTCCGCCGCGATCGCCTCGACGCCACGGGCCGCCTCGGCGGCGGCGTCGGCCTCCTGCGGGAGGAAGGCCATGCCGATGGCGTAGTGGCCCGCGGGCGGGAGCTCCGCGTCGACCACGTCGCGCACGAAGGCGTCGGGAATCTGCGTGAGGATCCCGGCGCCGTCGCCGCTGTTCTCCTCGGCACCGACGGCGCCGCGGTGGTCGAGGTTGAGCAGGGCCGTCAGCCCCGCGTCAACGATGTCGCGTCCGGGCGTGCCGCGGAGCGTCGCCACGAAGGCGACGCCGCACGCGTCGTGCTCGGCGGCGGGGTCGTACAGACCGGATGCCGTGGGAGGGGCGGACAGGGCGGGTGCCCGGTGCGCGTCCCGATACTGCGGCGTGGTCATCAACACCGTCCTCACAGGCGCCCGACCGAGACGGCCGGGCTGGTTCCAGCTGGGGGGGGTTCGGGACGTCGTCGGCCCTATGGACATGACAGAACCCACCGGGCGGTCGCCCGGCGGATTCGCCTATGAATGACGGATGCTCAGCGACCGGGGTCTGGTCGCGCGGCATCTGCCTGCTCGGACTCCTCCGAGTCGTCGGAGTCCTCGGTCGTCGAGGGGTCCTCGTCGTCGGTCGACTCCTCGACCGGCTCCTCGGACCCCGTGGTGGACGCCTCGTCCGGAGCGTCGAGGGACACCGTCTCCTCGCGCCCGGGGTGGCGACGCCCGACAACGATAAACGCAATCAGCGCACCGACACCGACCAGGATCGAGGTCCAGACGTTCAGCCGGAGGCCGAGGACGAGCTCGGCCTCGTCGATGCGCAGCATCTCGATCCACACACGACCGAGCGTGTAGACGAAGACGTAGAGCCAGAATACCCGACCATGACCCAGCCGGAACCGACGGTCCAGGTAGATCAGGAGCAGGGCAGCGCCGATGTTCCAGACCATCTCGTAGAGGAACGTCGGGTGGAACAGGGTGCCCGGCGGGTACCCGGCCGCGGCGGCCACGGAGTCGTCGACGCGCAGCCCCCAGGGGAGGGTCGTCGGGGCGCCGAACAGCTCCTGGTTGAACCAGTTGCCGAGCCGGCCGACGGCCTGCGCGAGCAGCAGGCCGGGCGCCAGGGCGTCCGCGAACGCGGGGAAACTCACGCGCTGGCGGCGGCACCCGATGTACGCGCCGACCGCGCCGAGCGCGACGGCGCCCCAGATGCCCAGGCCGCCCTCCCACACGTAGAGCGCGCGGACGGGGTCGCCGTTCGGGCCCCAGTACGGGTCCGGCGTCGAGAAGACGTGGTAGAGCCGGCCGCCCACGATGCCGAAGGGGACCGCCCAGAAGGCGATCTCCAGGACGTCGTCCGCCTCTCCCCCGCGCTCCACCCAGCGGCGCCGGGTGAGCCACAGGGCCACCGCGATGCCCGCGAGGATCGCGAGGGCGTACGCCCGGATCGGGAACGGCCCGACATACCACGTGTGCTGCGGGGGGCTCGGGAGCGCGGCGGGCAGGGCGCCCGCGGCCTCCACGAGCTGCCCGACGGCGAGCGCGGCGCTCATGCGACCACCTCTCCTGTCGTCGTCGTGCCGGCCGGGACGCCGTCGCCGGCCCCGTCCCGGCCCGCGCGGACGCCCGCGACGAGGTCCGCCGCGACGGCCTTCAGGGCGGCGAGCCGCTCGTCCCACGGCGCGTCGCCCAGGAGCGGGCGGACGAACGCGGAGCCGACGATGACGCCGTCGGCGTAGCGGCCGACCTCGGCGGCCTGCTCGCCGGTGGACACGCCGAGGCCGACGCACACCAGGTCGGCGCCGGCGGCGCGCGTGTCGGCGACGAGCCGCGCGGCCTGCGGCCCGACGGCCGCCCGCACGCCCGTGACGCCCATCGTCGAGGCGGCGTAGACGAACCCGCGCGACGCGCGCGCCGTGAGCCGCAGCCGCTCGGCCGTCGAGCTCGGCGCGACGAGAAAGACGCGGTCCAGCCCGTGCGCCTCCGACGCGTCCAGCCACGCGCGACCCTCGTCGGGGATGAGGTCGGGCGTGATGAGACCGGCTCCCCCGGCGGCGGCGAGGTCGCGCGCGAACGCGTCGACGCCGTACCGCAGGACCGGGTTCCAGTACGTCATGACGAGCACCGGGACCCGGCCGCCGGTGCGTTCGGTGACGGCAGCGACGACGCGGAACACGTCGGCGACGCGCACGCCCGCGTCGAGCGCGGTCTGCGCGGCGGCCTGGATCACCGGACCGTCCATCACGGGGTCGGTGTACGGGATGCCGAGCTCCAGCACGTCCACGCCCGAGTCGACGAGCGCGAGCGCCGCCTCGATCGAGCGGTCCACGGTCGGGAAGCCGACGGGCAGGTAGGCCACGAGCGCGGCCCGACCCTCCGCGCGGAGCTCGAGCAGGCGGCGCGCGGTGCCCGACGCGCCTGCGGTCGTCCCGGGGGCGTCCTTGGTCCGTGCCGCGCTCACAGCTGTCCCTCCGTGCCCGTCGCCGTCTCGGCGATCGCGTCGTCGTCCACGAGGTCGAACCACCGGGCGGCGGTCGCGACGTCCTTGTCCCCGCGCCCCGAGAGGTTCACCAGGATCACGTGGTCGGTGCGGCCCGCGGCGGCCGCCGCGCGGCCGACCCGCAGCGCGCCGGCGAGCGCGTGCGCCGACTCGATCGCGGGGATGATGCCCTCCGTGCGGCACAGCAGCCGGAAGGCCTCCATGGCCTCGGAGTCGGTCACGGGCTCGTAGGTGGCCCGACCGAGGTCGTGGAGCCACGAGTGCGCCGGGCCGACGCTCGGGTAGTCGAGCCCCGCCGAGACCGAGTGGCTGGGCAAGGTCTGGCCGTCGTCGTCCTGCAGCAGGTACGAGCGAGCACCGTGCAGGACGCCGGGAGCGCCTCCGCTGAAGCGGGCCGCGTGGCGGCCGGTCTCCACGCCCTCGCCGCCGGCCTCGAAGCCGTAGAGCTCGACGCCCTCGTCGTCGAGGAACGCGTTGAACAGGCCGAGCGCGTTGGACCCTCCGCCGACGCACGCCGCGAGCGCGTCCGGCAGCCGCCCGATGCGGTCGAGGATCTGCGTGCGCGCCTCCTCGCCGATGACGCGGTGGAACTCGCGCACCATCTCGGGGAAGGGGTGCGGGCCGGTCACGGTGCCGAGGAGGTAGTGCGTCGTGTCGACGTTCGCGACCCAGTCGCGGAGCGCCTCGTTGATCGCGTCCTTGAGCGTGCGCTGCCCGATCGTCACGGGCACGACCTCGGCGCCGAGCAGGCGCATGCGAGCCACGTTGAGCGCCTGGCGCCGAGTGTCCTCCTCGCCCATGTACACGACGCACTCGAGGTCGAGCAGGGCCGCGGCCGTCGCCGTCGCGACGCCGTGCTGGCCCGCCCCGGTCTCGGCGATCACGCGCGTCTTGCCCATCCGCTTGACGAGCAGCGCCTGGCCGAGGACGTTGTTGATCTTGTGCGAGCCGGTGTGGTTGAGGTCCTCGCGCTTGAGGAAGACGCGCGAGCCGCCCGCGTGCTGCGCGAAGCGCGGCACCTCCGTGAGCGGGCTGGGACGCCCGGTGTACTCGCGCTGGAGGCGCGCGAGCTCGTTCACGAACGCCGGGTCGTCGAGCGCCTTGCGGTACTCGGTCTCCAGCTCGTCCAGGGCGGCGACGAGCGCCTCGGGGACGAACCGTCCGCCGAACTCGCCGAAGTAGGGACCCTCCTGGGTCGCGAGGGAGCGCGTCAGGTCGGCGCGCACGGAGTGCTCGGCACTCCGGGAGGTGGTCGAAGGTGTCGAGTCGGGCACGGGGCCGGTCCTCCTGCGTGGTGGGGTGTGCTGGGCCGGGGCGCGGCGCCTGCGGCGTGACGGACGGAGCCGTCGTGCCTCAGGGCCGCACGGACCACAGCGACGGGTGCGACCCGGCCGCGACGAGGTCCGCGACGGACGAGCGCGGGGCGTCGTCGGTCACGAGTGCCTCGCCGACGAGCACCGCGTGCGCACCGGAACGGGCATAGTCCATGACGTCGTGCGGCCCGCGCACGCCGGACTCGGCGACGCGGACGACCTCGTCCGGGATGGCGGGCGCGAGGCGCGCGAACGTGGTGCGGTCCACGTCGAGCGTCTTGAGGTTGCGCGAGTTGACGCCCACGACGCGGGCGCCCGCGTCGAGCGCGCGCGAGACCTCGTCCAGCGTGTGCACCTCGACGAGCGCCGTCATCCCGAGCGAGTGGACGCGCTCGACGAGCGACGTGAGGACCGTCTGCTCGAGCGCGGCGACGATGAGGAGGACGATGTCGGCACCGTGCGCGCGCGCCTCCCACACCTGGTACGGCGTCACGACGAAGTCCTTGCGGAGCACGGGGACGTCGACCCGGGCGCGCACGGCGTCGAGGTCGGCGAGGCTGCCGTTGAACCGCCGCTGCTCGGTGAGCACGGAGATCGCGGCCGCGCCGCCCTTCTCGTACTCCCCGGCGAGCTCGGCCGGGTCGGAGATCGCCGCGAGCGCACCCTTGCTGGGGCTCGAGCGCTTCACCTCGGCGATGACCGCGACCGCGTCGTCCGCCTTGAGGCGGCTCACGCACTCGAGCGCGCCGGGGAGGCGGGACGCACGTTCCTTCAGCTCGTCGAGCGAGGTCGCCGCCTGACGCACCGCGAGATCCTCGCGCACGCCCGCGACGATGTCGTCCAGAACCGTCATCGTCCCACCACTCCCCGTGTCGTCCCGCCCCCCGGCCGGGCCGGTCGGCCATCGTGCACCCACAGGTTCGGGCCGACCCGTTGACAGGGAGGTACCTGCCATCGTAGAGCCGCCCCCGAGTGACGATGACCACGGCCCAGCCCCCGAGACGGCCGTCGCGGCGCTGCCCGACCGTCTCACCCCGCTGCCGGGCCGAGCCACGGGACGAGCGCGGGCACGTTCCGCAGGACGCCGAAGAGCACGAGGACGCCGAGGGAAGCCCACGCGAGCCAGACGGGGAGGCGCAGCGCCGGGCGCCCCCGCCAGGCCCGGACGAGCCACGTGGCCCACAGCGCGACGAGCAGGGGCGCGACGACGACCCACAGGGGGTTCATGGACCAGGCCGCGGCGAGGTCGAGGTGCACGAGGTCGTGGGTGGCGCGCAGGCCGCCGCACCCCGGGCACGCGAGGCCGGTCAGGGCGAGCAGGGGGCACGTGACGTAGCGCCCTGGGCGGTTCGGGTCGACGGCACCGACGTAGACCACCGCCGCCGCGACGAGCGCGCCGACCGCGAGGGGTGCCTGCGCCGCGCGCGGGACCCGTCGACGTCGCACGGCCTCGGACGTCACGTGCGCACCCGTCAGTACTGGTCCGGGATCGTCCCGACCCAGGCGAGGATGCCCGGGACGAAGATCAGCAGGGAGAGCAGGCCGATCACCGACAGAGCGATCGCGACCCAGCCGAGGATGATCCCTGCCGTCGCCATGCCGTCGTTGTCCGCCTGCCCCTCCGCGACCGCTCGCTTCGCGGCGTTGCCGACGATCACCGCCGGGATGCCCGTGAAGAACCCACAGCTCAGCACGAACGAGGCGATCCCGAGCACGAGCGACCAGATGGCCAGGTTGTTCTTCGGGTAGTACGGGGGCGCCCCGTAGGCGCCCGCCGGGTACTGCTGACCGGGGTACTGCTGACCCGGGTACTGCCCGGCGACGTACTGCGGCTGCGCCGCGTAGGGCGCTCCCGCAGGGTCGCCCGTCGGGGGCTGCGGGCCGCCGGGCGCCGACGAGCCGTACGGCGCCTGCGACCCGTCCTGCGGGCCTGCGGGGTCGTACGGGCCGGGACCCGGCGGCTGCGTCACCTCGTGGCCTGCTTCTGGCCGTAGCCCGCGTTCCGCAGGACGAGCCCGCCGATCAGCGCGACGCCCACGACGCCCATCCCGACCCAGAACAGCCAGACGGCGGCGACGACCACGCCGATCGCGGCCACGAGGGCCCCGACCATGATGCCGATCATCGTGAACCAGGCGGCGACGGTGTGGCCGTGGTTCGTGGGCGGAGCCGCGGGCGGCAGGTAGGCGATCTCGGTCGTCTGCTGGTTCTCGGCCATGAGGGTCGTGCCTTTCGTCAAGATGTGGTCAGAGCCTATCGGACCGGGCCGGTGCCCGTCCCCCGCACGGTCCCCGGACGCGGCGACGCGAGCGGGCGTCCGCGCTGCTCAGCGGTCCGTGGGGTCCTCGCCGCGGGACAGCGCGTCCCACGCGTCGTGGTCGGAGAGGTCGTCGGGTGCGGGGCTTTCCGCGGTCCTCGCCGTGGCGTCCGGGCGGTCCTCGGGACCCGTCGCGGACGGCGCCGGGGGGCCCGGGGGCACCGGGCCCCCCGCGCGCTCGTGCCGGGTCGAGGCGCCCGCCCACGACCGCGAGCCGAGCGCGACCCACACCACCGCGAGCACGGTGAGGACGCCGAGTGCCGCGGCGAGCCAGGGCGCGGCGGTCAGCTCGACGGGCGCGGTGAGCTCCGTGACGCTGGTCGCGTCCGCGACGGCCGACCGGGCGCTGGGCTCCGGGTCGAGCGCGACGCCGAGCGCGGAGACGGCCGCGACGACCCCGCTCGCCGCGGCGACGGCGAGCACGACCCACCGGCCGACGCGGCCGACGAGCCCCAGCGCGAGCGCGGCGGCGACGAGCACGAGCGCCGACGCGCTCACCCCCGGCGCCGCCGACGTCCCGGCGACGGCGACCGCGACCTCCGGGTCGAGCGCCGTCGCGCCGGTCGTGCTCAGCCACGTGGGCACGGCCGTCGCGAGGGTCGCGCCGCCGAGCAGGAGCAGGACCCAGATCGCGGTGCGCCGGCTCGGCCCGGCCGGGCGGCTCACGCGAGCCCCCGCAGCCGCGCCGCGACCTGGACGGCCCGGACCGCGGCGGCGGCCTTGTTGCGCGACTCCGCGTACTCGAGCGCGGGCACCGAGTCCGCGACGATGCCGCCGCCCGCCTGGACGCTCGCGCGACCGTCGCGGATCAGCGCGGTCCGGATCGCGATGGCCATGTCCATGTTCCCGTCGAAGTCGAAGTACCCCGCGGTCCCACCGTAGATCCCGCGCGACGCCGGCTCGAGCTCGTCGATGAGGGCGATCGCGCGCGGCTTGGGCGCGCCGGAGAGCGTCCCGGCCGGGAACGTCGCCCGGAAGGCGTCCAGCGCGGTCGCGCCGTCGCGCAGCGTCCCGACGACCGTCGAGCACAGGTGCATGATGTGGCTGAACCGCTTGGTCGCCATGAACTCCACGACCTCGACGGACGTCGGCTCGCACACCTTGACGAGGTCGTTGCGCGACAGGTCCACGAGCATGATGTGCTCGGCGAGCTCCTTCGGGTCCTGCAGGAGCTCCTCGCCCAGCGCGACGTCCTCCTCGGGCGTCGCGCCGCGCGGCCGGGAGCCGGCGATCGGGAACGTCGTGACGCGCCCGTCCTCGACCTTCACGAGCGTCTCGGGGCTGGACCCGACGACCGCGAAGTCCCGCCCGTCCGCGTCCGTGAGCTGGAAGTAGTACATGTACGGGCTCGGGTTGATCGTCCGCAGCGCGCGGTAGACGTCGAGCGGGTCCGCCGGGCAGTCGAGGTCCAGGCGCTGGGACAGCACCACCTGGAACACCTCGCCCTCGCGGATCGCGTCCTTGCCCGCGACGACGGACGCCTCGAACTCCTCGCGCGTCGAGCGGAACTCGAGCGCGGGCTCGGCGGCGTCCGGGGCGAGGACCGACGCGACGTGCGCGCCTCCGGCCACGAGCCGGGCCTGCATCGCGTCCAGCCGCGCGACGGCGTCCGCGTAGGCCTCGTCGACGCGCTCGTCCGTGTCGTCGAAGTTGATCGCGTTGGCGACGAGCCACACGCTGCCCTCCGCGTGGTCGACGACCGCGAGGTCCGTCGCGAGGCACAGCGTGAGCTCGGGCACGCCGAGCTCGTCCGGCGCGTCCGCGGGCAGGGTCGGCTCCCAGTGCCGGATCACGTCCCAGCCGATCGCGCCCGCGAGGCCGCCCGTGAGCGGCGGCAGGCCCTCGACGGCGGGCGTCCGCAGCACGTCGAGCGTCGCCTCCAGCACCGCCACGACGTCGCCCTCGAGCGGGACACCGGTCGGCACGTCACCGGACCAGACGGCCCGGCCCTCGCGCGCCGTGAGCGTCGCGCGGGACGCGACGCCGACGAACGAGTACCGGGCCCACCGCCCGTCCGACTCGGCGGACTCCAGGACGAACGTCCCCGGTCGGCCCTGCGCCAGCGTGCGGTACAGCCCGACGGGCGTGACGTCGTCGGCGAGGAGGCGCCGGACGACCGGGACCACCCGTCGCGACGTGGCCAGCGCGCGGAAGCCGTCGAGCACGGGCCACGTCGCGCCCCACGCGGGACCGCCCGCGGGGACGGTGGTGGTCTCGGCCGGGTCGACGGTCGCGCTCACTGGTTCTCCTCCTCAGGATCGGGGTCGGGCGTGGTCGAGGGGGCGACGGTGCCGGGCGGCAGGTCGCCGACGACGGCGCCGAGGTCTCCCCCGGCCTCGAAGCACGTGCGCGTGCCGGTGTGGCACGCGGCCCCGACCTGGTGGACGCGCACGAGCAGCGCGTCCCCGTCGCAGTCGAGGGCGACCGAGCGCACGACCTGCACGTGGCCCGACGTGTCGCCCTTGCGCCAGTACTCCTGGCGGGACCGGCTCCAGAACGTCACCCGCCCGGTCGTGAGCGTCCGGTGCAGCGCCTCGTCGTCCATCCAGCCGAGCATGAGCACGTCGCCCGTGTCGTGCTGCTGGACGATCGCGGCGACGAGGTCCGCGTCGTCGCGCTTGAGCCTCGCGGCGATCTCGGGGTCGAGCGCCGTGCGGGTCGGCGTGTCGGTCGTGGGTCCGGTCGTGGAGTCGGGCACCCGAGAATCCTGCCAGACGCCGGGCCGCCGCCGGTCCCCCGTCTCGCCCGGCCGGCGTGACGTGGGTCGCCCGGCGGCGGCGCGGGTCAGCGGGTCTGGGAGACCCAGGCGTCGTGCATGCGGGCGTACACGCCGCCCGCTCGGGCGAGGTCGTCGTGGTGGCCGACCTCGACGACGTGGCCCGCGTCCACCACGACCACGAGGTCCGCCGCCTCGGCGGTGGAGAGGCGGTGCGCGATGGTCAGCGTCGAGCGGCCGGCGGTGAGCGAGGCGAGGGCGCGGGCGATGCGGACCTCGGTCGCGGGGTCGACGGCGGACGTCGCCTCGTCGAGGACGAGCAGGTCGGCCTCGGCGAGGTAGGCGCGCACCAGGGCGACGAGCTGCCGCTCCCCGGCGGAGAGCGACTCGCCCCGCTGGCCGACCGGGGAGTCGAGCCCGTCGGGCAGGTCCGCGACCCAGTCGGTGAGCCCGAGCCGTTCGACGGCCGCCTCGATCCGGGCGCGGCGTGCGACGTCGGGCTCGTGCTCGGCGTCGCCGCGCAACCCGTAGGCGACGTTGTCGGCGAGCGTGCCGTCGAAGAGGAAGCCCTCCTGCGGCACGAGCACGACGCGCTCGCGCAGGGACTCGACGGCGAGGTCGCGCAGGTCGGTGCCGTCGAGCAGCACGCGCCCCGCGGTCGGGTCCATGAGCCGGGTGACGAGCTTGGCGATCGTCGTCTTGCCGGACCCGGTGGCCCCGACGACGGCGACCGAGGCCCGGGCCGGGAGATCGAGGTCGACGCCGTGCAGCACCTCGGGCCCGTCCGGGTAGGCGAACCGGACGCCCTCGAGCCGCACGTGGGCGGGCCCGCGCGGGCTGCGCTCGCCGTCGGCGCCCCGGTCGACGACCTCGACCGGCGTCTCCAGCACCGCGAGCACGCGGCGCCACCCGGCGACCGCGTTCTGGAGCTCGTTGAGGATCTCGGTCGCCATCTGCACCGGGCCCGTGAAGAGCTGGACGAGGAAGAGGAACGCGAGGAGCTGCCCGACCGAGACGTCGCCGGCCACGCCGAGGTACGAGCCGACCACGACGACCACGGCCAGCACGAGGTTCGCGACGAGCACGCCGCTCGAGAAGACGACGGCGACGAGCTTCTGCGCCCGGACCATCGCTCGCCGGGTCGCGTCCACGGCGGCGTCGATGCGGCGCGCGGTGCGCGCGCCCGCACCGTACGCGCGGATCGTCTCGGCGCCGACGATCGACTCGGAGATCGCCCCGAGCATGCCGCCGACACGCGCACGCACCTGCGTGTACGCGTCGTTGACGCGGGCCTGCGCGGGGCGCAGGACCAGGAACAGCGGGACGAAGCACGCCCAGACGACGAGCGTGAGCTGCCACGAGTACACGGCCATGAGGACCGTCGCGACGCCGATCTGCAGCACCGAGACGAGCAGCATGATGCCGCCCCACTGCACGAACAGCGAGATGGTGTCGACGTCGCTCGTCACGCGCGAGACGAGCGAGCCGCGCCGTTCCGTGTTCTGCGTGAGGACGGACAGGTCGTGCACGTGCCGGAACGCGCGCACGCGCAGGCCGGCGAGCCCCGCCTCCGTCGACCGGAACAGCCGGACGTTGACGAAGGCCGAGCAGAGGCCCGCGAGGACGATGACGACCGCGGCGACGCCGACGAGCACGGCCACGCGCGTCGTGTCCGGACCGCCGTCGGCGAGCACGCCGGTGTCGACCGTCTGCTGGACGGTCACGGGGACCACGACGCGACCCAGCGCGGCCGCGACCGCGAGGCCGAGCGTGACCCAGATGCCGTCGAGGATCTGCGGCGAGACCTGGACGCCGCGGCGCAGCGTGGCGAGGACGCCGAGCGAGCTCGCCGAGGCGATGCGGGCGTCGCCCGGGCGGCCCGGCGCGCCGTCGGGCGCGGAGGCCGCGGCCGCGGTGTCGGAGCGCTCCGTGGTGGTCGACCGGCTCATTCCTCCAGCGCCCCCGTCTCGACGTGCTGCACGACGTCGTCCTCCTCGATCTCCTCCCGACGCGCGAGGTCGCCCCCGCGCGTCTCCTCGCCGTCCTCGGCCGCCGTCCGCGCGGTGTCGTCGGTGGCGTCCGCGCGCTCCTGCTCGCGCCGCTCCGCCTCGCGGGCGTAGGCCGTCGCGAGCTCGCGGTAGCCCCGGTCGCGCGCGAGGAGCTCGTCGTGCGTCCCGACGTCGACCACGCGGCCGGACTCGACGTGCACGACGACGTCCGCGAGCGCGACGCTCGACATGCGGTAGGCCACCATGACGACGGTCGGGCGGTCGGCCCCGTCGCGGGCGAGGCCCGCGAGGATCTGCTGCTCGACGCGCGGGTCGACCGCGGACGTCGCGTCGTCGAGGACGAGCAGGCGCGGACGACGCACGAGGGCGCGTGCGATGGCGAGCCGCTGGCGCTGGCCGCCGGACAGGTTCGCCCCGCGCTCCCCCAGCGGCGCGTCGAGGCCCTCCGGCAGTCGCGCGACGACGTCGTCGACGCGCGCCAGGCGCAGCGCCTCCCAGACATGGTCGTCGTCCGGGCTCGAGTCGCCGTCGTCGGCGAGCGTGACGTTCGCCCGCACGGAGTCCTCGAAGACGAAGGCCTGCTGGGCCACGAGGGCGACCTGGGACGTCAGGTCGGCCTCGCGCACGTCCCGCACGTCCGTGGCGTCGAGCAGCACCCGGCCGCGCGTGGGGTCGGAGAGGCGGGCGAGCAGCGACACGAGCGTCGTCTTGCCCGCACCCGTCGGGCCGACGACCGCGACCGTCGTCCCGGGGTCGACCTCGAGGTCGATCCCGTCGAGCAGCGTGATCGCTCGGCCGCCCGCGCGGACGTCCACGCCGACGCCCTCGAGGCGGACGCCCAGCCCGGAGCCCCCGCCGGGGAGCCCGCCGGTCCCGGGTCGCAGCACGCCGCCCGCGTCGACGACGCGGCTGATGCGCTCGTACCCGACGAGGGCGCGCGGGAGCTCACCGAGCACCCACCCGAACGCCCGGACGGGGACGGCCATGATCGTGAGGAGGTAGGCGGCGGTGACGATGTCGCCCGCCGCGACGCCGCCCGAGGTGAGCCGGACGGTCCCGACGGCCAGGACGAGGAGCGTGCCGAGCGACGGCAGCAGCTCGATGACCGGGTCGAAGAACGCCCGGACGACGCCGACGCGCACGTTCGCGGCGCGCAGCTCGTCGGTGCGCTCGGCGAAGCGCCGCTCCTCGCGGTCCGCGGTCCCGAGCGACGTGACGAGCAGCGCCGCCTCGAAGCTCTCGTGCGCGACGTCCGAGACCTCGGCCCGGAGCTGCTGCGCGCGCGTGATCGCGGGCGACATGTAGCGCTGGAAGACGATGTTCACGGCGATCGCGAGCGGGATGACGATCAGTGCCGCGCACGCGAGCCACACGTCCACGCGGAACAGCATCACGGCCGCGACGCCGATCATGACGACGACACCGAGCGCGAACGGGAGCGGGTTGAACACGCCCGTCGCCGCCTCGACGTCGGAGTTCGCGTTGGACAGGAGCTGCCCGGCGGGGTGCGAGCGGTGCCACGACATGGGCAGGCGCAGGTACTGGCGCGTCACCGCGGTGCGGTGCCGCGCCTGGAGCGCGGCGTACCCGTTGCCCGCGAAGATGCGGCGCGCGGCCACGCTCGCCGCGAGGGAGACCGCGATGCCGGCGAGGACGAGGCCCGCGACCCAGATGCGGCCGCGCGCGGCCTCGTCGCCCGCGATCGCGGGGACGACGACCTCGTCGGTCGCGGTGCCGATCGCGCTGCTCACGGCGACGGTGAGCGCGCCGAAGAGCGCGGACGACCCGATCGCGAGGGCGTAGGTGCGCGGCTCGTCGCGGATGCCGCGGCCCATGAGGGCCAGCGACCGGCGCACCCGGGACCCGGTCAGGGCGTGCGGGCGCCGGACGCTCGGCTCGTCGGGGAGCAGGTCCCGGGGCGGGTCGGGCCGGTCCGTCGGAGCCGGCAGGTCGGTCGGGGCGGGCGGGGCGTCGGCGCCGGTGGGGCGCGTCCTGCTGCCGGGCACGGGACGGTCCTCGTCTTTCGTTCAGGGGTTGCACGATCTTCTCATGCGCCCCTGACACGCCCCGACGGAGCTCTGCCGACGGGCGACGACGGAGCCGGACCTCCGCCCTGCCCGAGGGTGGCTCAGCGCACCTCGACGCCCTGCGCGCGCATCGCGTCCTTGACCTGGGCGACCGTCAGGGCACCGAAGTGGAAGACGCTCGCGGCCAGCACCGCGTCGGCCCCGGCGCGCGCGGCGGCCACGAAGTGCTCGGGCGTCCCCGCCCCGCCGCTCGCGACGAGCGGGACCCGGACCTCGGAGCGCACCGCCACGAGCATCTCGAGGTCGAAGCCCGCGGTCGTCCCGTCGGCGTCCATCGAGTTGAGGAGGATCTCGCCCGCCCCGAGCCCCGCGGCGCGCGCGGCCCACTCCACGGCGTCGATCCCGGTCCCCCGACGCCCGCCGTGGGTCGTGACCTCGTAGCCGGAGTCGGTGCGCACGTCGCCCGTCGTGCGCCGCGCGTCGACGGACAGGACCAGCACCTGGCTGCCGAAGCGGTCCGCGATCTCGGCGATGAGCTCCGGGCGGGCGATCGCGGCCGTGTTCACGCCGACCTTGTCCGCTCCCGCGCGCAGGAGGCGGTCCACGTCCTCCGCCGAGCGCACGCCGCCGCCGACGGTGAGCGGCACGAAGACCTGCTCCGCGGTGCGCCGCACGACGTCGTACGTCGTCTCGCGGTTCCCCGACGACGCCGAGACGTCGAGGAACGTCAGCTCGTCCGCGCCCTCGGCGTCGTACCGCGAGGCGAGCTCCACGGGGTCGCCCGCGTCGCGCAGGTTCTCGAAGTTGACGCCCTTGACGACGCGCCCCGCGTCGACGTCGAGGCACGGGATCACGCGGATCGCGACGGTCATGAGGACTCTCCTTGGTCGGCCGGCGCGTCGCCGGTCGTGTCGGTACCGGCGCCGTCGGTGCCGCCCTCGGCGGCTTCCTCGGCGGTCACCGGGAACTGGGCGTCGAGGATGTCCACGACGTAGACGAGCGTCTCGCCCGCGAGCGGGTTGGCCGTCTCGCCGTAGGCGAGGTCCGGCGGCACGACGAGCAGCACCTGGCTCCCCACGGACTGCTCCAGGAGGCCCTGCTCCCACCCCTCGATCACCTCGCCGATCCCGATCATGATCGACAGGGGCACGGTGTCGTCGGTCCAGGTCGTGTCGAAGACCCCGCCGTCGGACCAGCGCACGCCCGTGTAGCGGACCGTGACGACCTGGCCGACCTCGACCTGGCGGCCGTCGCCGCGGATCAGCGGCTGCACGACGAGCCCGCCCGGCGCGGCCGTGTCGGGCGGGATCGCGACGCTCGGCGCGCCGTCCTCGGCGAGCGTGACGGTCGGCAGGCCTTCGACCGGCGCGACCGCCTCGCCCGACGCCCGGGTCGGGAGCACGTCCACGACCAGCGCGACGGGGACGCCGTCGTCCTCCTCGAGCCGCAGGAGGCGCGCGCCCACCCGCTGGCCGCGCAGGAGGTCGCGCAGGTCCCGCCCGACCGACTCGTCGGTGAGCGTGCGCCAGCGCGGCGCGTCGGTGTAGGTGTTCTGGAGCACCGTCCCGTCGCTGACGTCCTGCGCGTACAGGTTGAGCAGGAGCGGACCGCCGTCGACGAGCTCGGCGCCGGCGCCCGGCCACACCACCTCCGACGACGCCTCCGGCACGTCGAGCGGGGCGCGGTACTGCAGCTCCGGGGGCGCGCCGGAGGACCCGACGACCGTGAGGTCGGTGTTCAGTGGGGTCGGCGTCGCGTCCTCGGGCTCCGTGCAGGCGGCGAGGGCGAGCGACGCGACGAGCCCCACGAGCAGTGCGAGCGCCCCCCGCGCTCCGGGCGCACGACGACGAGCGGACCGGAGGCCCGGCACGGGGCGCCCGGTCGGAGGAACCAGGTTCGTCACATCACGTCCCGCATCACATCGACTCGATGAGGCGCTCCACGCGCTCGTCGACGTTCCGGAACGGGTCCTTGCACAGGACCGTGCGCTGCGCCTGGTCGTTGAGCTTGAGGTGCACCCAGTCGACCGTGTAGTCCCGGCGTGCCTCCTGGGCGGCGCGCACGAAGTCGCCGCGCAGCTTGGCGCGCGTCGTCTGCGGCGGGACCGCCGTCGACTCGAAGACCTCGAGGTCCGTCGTGACGCGCTCGACCATCCCGCGCGCGGCCAGGAGGTTGTACAGCCCCTCGGTCCGCGAGATGTCGTGGTACGCGAGGTCCAGGCGCGCGATCCGCGGGTCGTCGAGCTCGAGCCCGTGCTTGGCCTGGTACCGCTGGATCAGCCGGTACTTGATGACCCAGTCGAGCTCGCGGTCGACCAGCGAGAGGTCGCCCGTCTCCAGGGCGCGCAGCCCTCGCTCCCACAGGTCGAGGACCTGCTTGACGACCGGCGTGGGCGAGACGTCCTGCTCGACGAACTCCTTCACCCGCTGCAGGTACTCGCCCTGCAGGTCGATCGCGGTGACGGTCCGTCCGCTCGCGAGCTGGACCGGCTGCTTGCCGGTCATGTCGTGGCTGATCTCGCGGATCGACCGGATCGGGTTCTCGAGCGCGAGGTCGCGCATGGGCACGCCCGCCTCGACCATGCGCAGGATGAGGTCGGTCGTGCCGACCTTGAGCATCGTCGTCGTCTCCGCCATGGACGAGTCGCCGACGATGACGTGCAGCCGCCGGTAGCTCTCGGCGTCGGCGTGCGGCTCGTCGCGCGTGTTGATGATCGGGCGGGACCGGGTCGTCGCGCTGGAGACCGCCTCCCAGATGTGGTCGGCGCGCTGCGACAGGCAGTACACCGCGCCGCGCGGCGTCGTGAGGACCTTGCCCGCGCCCGTGAGCACCTGGCGGGTGATGAGGAACGGGACGAGCACGTCCGACAGGCGCGAGAAGTCGCCCTGGCGCCGCACGAGGTAGTTCTCGTGGCACCCGTACGAGTTCCCCGCCGAGTCGGTGTTGTTCTTGAACAGGTGGATGCGGCCGGGCAGGCCCTCGTGCTCGAGGCGCTGCTGCGCGTCCGCGACGAGACCCTCCAGGATCCGCTCCCCGCCGCGGTCGTACGCGACGAGCTGGTGCACGTCGTCGCACTCCGCCGTCGCGTACTCGGGGTGCGAGCCGACGTCGAGGTACAGGCGCGACCCGTTGCGCAGGAAGACGTTCGACGACCGGCCCCACGCCACCACCTTGCGGAACAGGTAGCGCGCCACCTCGTCCGCCGACAGCCCGCGGCCGTCGTCGGACGCGCACGTCACGCCGTACTCCGTCTCCAGCCCGAAGATCCTGCGGTCCATGCGGTCCTACCCCTCGTCCGTCGCGGCACCGGTGTCGGTCGCGTCGTCCGCGAGCAGGTCCTCGAGGGCCTGCCCGGACAGCCGCCGGAAGGCGCGTCGCGGGCGCGTGCGGTCCAGGACGGCCACCTCGAGCTGGGCGGCCGGGATGGTCCGCACCTCCTCGCCGTCGCCGCCCGACCCGAGCGCGCGCACGGCGAGGCGCAGGACCTCGGCCAGCCCCAGACCCGGCTGCCACGCGTCCTGGAGCACGCGGCCGAGCTGGTCGGCCTGCCCGCCCATGACGACGACGCCCTGCTCGTCCGCGACCGACCCGTCGTAGGAGATCCGGTAGAGCTGGTCCTGCGCCGCGGTGCGGCCGACCTCCGCGACGACGAGCTCGACCTCGAGCGGCTTGGACTCCGTGGTGAACACCGTGCCCAGGGTCTGGGCGTAGGCGTTCGCGAGACCGCGGGCGTTGACGTCGGTGCGGTCGTACGAGTAGCCGCGCAGGTCCGCGTAGCGCACCCCCGCGACCCGCAGGTTCTCGAACTCGTTGTACTTGCCCACCGCGGCGAACGCGATGCGGTCGTAGATCTCCGAGATCTTGTGCAGCGCGCGCGACGGGTTCTCCGTGGCGAACGCGATCCCGTCCTCGTAGGCGAGGACCACGACGGACCGGCCGCGCGCGATGCCCTTGCGCGCGAAGTCCGCCCGGTCCTTCATGAGCTGCTCGGGCGAGACGTAGAAGGGCATGTTCACTCGGCGTCACCTCCCGACGCGGGGCCCTGCGACAGGTCGTCCGGCTGGTCGTGCGGGACGGACTCGGCGTTCGTCGCCGCGGGGCCGCGGCGCGGCACGCCCGTGCCCGACCGCTCGGCCACGATCTGCTCGACGACGGCGGCGAGCTCGTCGTCCGGGACGCGCTCGTAGCCGTCCCGGGTCACGACCGCGACGACGGGCCAGATCCGGCGCACCGGGTCGGGACCGCCCGTGGCGGAGTCGTCGTCCGCCGCGTCGTACAGGGCCTCGACCGCCACGCGCACGGACGCGTCCCGGTCGAGCTCGGTGCGCCAGAGCTTCTTCAGCGAGCTCCGCGCGAACACCGAACCGGAGCCCACCGAGTGGTAGGCGCGCTCCTCGTACCGGCCGCCGGTCACGTCGTAGGAGAAGATGCGGCCCGTGGCCCGGTCGAGGTCGAACCCGGCGAACAGCGGGACCACGGCGAGGCCCTGCATCGCGAGGCCGAGGTTCTGCCGGATCATCGTGGACAGCCGGTTCGCCTTGCCGTCCAGCGAGAGCAGGGTGCCCTCGATCTTCTCGTAGTGCTCGAGCTCGAGCTGGAACAGGCGCACGAGCTCGACCGCGATGCCCGCCGTCCCCGCGATCCCGACCGCCGAGAACTCGTCCGCGGGGAAGACCTTCTCGATCTCACGGTTCGCGATCATCGAACCCATCGTCGCGCGACGGTCGCCCGCCATCACGACGCCGCCCGCGACGCCCTCCGCGCCGAACGTGAGCGCCACGATCGTCGTCGCGTGCGGCGCGTCGGGCGCCGCGCCCCCGGACGTGTGCCCGGCGGTGCGGTGCGACGGCAGCAGGTCGGGGGCGTGCCCGGACAGGAAGTCCAGGAAGGACGACGACCCGGGGGTCGTGAAGGCGTCGGGCAGACGCCCTGGCTGGTCCGTGCTCATCGGGTTGCCGTCACCCTTCCTACTCGCCGCCCTTCTGGACGAAGCCCCGGACGAAGGACTCCGCGTTCGTCTCCAGCACCTCGTCGATCTCCTCGAGGAGCGCGTCGACCTCCGCGTCGCGCGACTGCGCCTGCGGCGCGACCGGGACCTCGGGGCCCTCGGGCTCGTCGTCGGGACGCCGGTCCTCGTGCGACGCGTGGGTGCGTTCGGTACCCGCCATGGCTGCCTCCTCGTCCGTCGGCCCGGTGCCGCGCCGACGCTCTGTCCGTTCCAACCCGGTCGGGGCTCGCGCCCTTCCCGGCCCTGCTCGCACGCGGCGCCCGTTCCGCGAGGGGCGGGGCGCCGTCGTACGTCCAGCCTAGTCGCCGCCGCTCACGACGGGCCTGCCAGACCCGCCAGGAGCGCCGCCGCGTCCGGGCTCGCGTCGAGCAGCGCGCCGATGTGCGCGCGCGTCCCTCGCAGCGGGTCCATCATCGGGACCCGCTGGAGCGACGGTGCCCCCTGGACGTCGAAGATCACCGAGTCCCAGCTCGCGGCCGAGACCTGGTCGCCGTAGCGGGCCATCACCTCGCCGCGGAAGTACGCGCGCGTGTCCTCCGGGGCGTGGTGCACGGCGGCGCCGACCTCGCGCTCGGTGACGACCCGGTCGACCGCGCCCGCCGCGAGGAGCCGGTGGTAGATGCCGCGCTCCGGGCGCACGTCCGACCACTGGAGGTCCATCGCCGCGAGCCGCGGGTGGCCCCAGTCGAGCCCGTCGCGTTCCCGCAGCCGGTCGAGGAGCCGCAGCTTGGCGACCCACTCGACGTCGCGCGCGCACGCGGCACGGTCCGTCCTCAGGCGCTCGAGCACGGAGGCCCACCGCGCGAGCACGTCGCGCGTCGGCGCGTCGACGCCGTCGGTGCCGGCGAGCAGCTCCGCCGCCTGCGTCGCCACGTCGAGGTACTCGCGCTGGACCTCCAGCGCCGTCAGCTCGCGCCCGTCGGCGAGGGTGAGCCGACGCGTGAGGTCCAGGTCGCGGCTGACCCGCTGCACGTCGGCCACCGGGTCCGCCAGCCGCAGGCCCGCGAGCCGCGACCGCACCTGCGGCCCCAGCTCCTCCAGGTGCTCGACGACGAACAGCACGAGCGACGTCGTCCCCGTCTTGAGGTAGGTCGCGGTCTCGAGCATGTTCGCGTCGCCGATGATGAGGTGCAGCCGGCGCCAGCGCTGCCGGTCGGCGTGCGGCTCGTCGCGCGTGTTGACGATCGGGCGGCGCAACGTCGTCTCCAGCCCGACCTCCGCCTCGACGTAGTCCGCGCGCTGGGAGATCTGGAACCCGTGCTCCTCGCCCGCGGGGCCGAGGCCGACGCGCCCCGAGCCGGCGAACACCTGCCGGGTCACGAGGAACGGCGTGAGCATCTCCACGAGCACCCCGAACGGGACGTCGCGGTCCACGAGGAAGTTCTCGTGCGTGCCGTAGCTCGCCCCCTTGCCGTCGACGTTGTTCTTGTAGAGCACGACGGACCCGCCGGGCACCTGGTCCAGCTCGCGCGACGCCGCGAGCATGACGCGCTCCCCCGCCACGTCCCAGCACACGACGTCGTGCGGCACCGTGACCTCGGGCGAGGAGTACTCCGGGTGCGCGTGGTCGACGTACAGCCGGGCACCGTTCGTGAGGATGACGTTCGCGGCGCTCGGGTCGTCGTACTCCTCCGTCGTCGGCCGTGCGACCTCCTGGAGCGAGCCCTCGGCCGCCCCGCCCCCGGCGGGCTCCGCCACGGGCCCCGAGGGCGCGGGCCGGGTCGGGTCGTCGGTGAGCAGCGACGGGTGCGCCGACGCGCGCGGCACGTGGAACCCCCGTGCGTCCTGCAGCGGGTCCTCGTCGTCGTAGTCCCACCGGGCCCGGCCGCGGGCGCCGTCGCTCCGCGCGGCGAGCGCCCGGTAGGTCGTGACGACCTGGCTCGACAGGAGCATCGGGTTCGACATCGGCTTCCCCGGCTGCAGGACGCCGTACTCGGTCTCGATCCCCATGACCCGTCGCACGCTCACGCGCTCACCCTATGTCGGTCCTCCGACGGCGCGCGGACCGTGTCCACCGACGACGGCCCCCTCCCACGCAGCGGCGAGACCCCGCCGGTGCGACGGCCCGCGCCAGCAGGTCGCCGACCCGACGGGGTCTCGGGGCGTCGGTCGGGCGGTCCTACAGGTACTGGCCGGTGTTGGTGACCGTGTCGATGGTGCGCGGGGAGCCGCCCTCGCCCTTCTTCTGGACGATCGTGCGGATGAAGACGATGCGCTCGCCCTTCTTGCCGCTGATGCGCGCCCAGTCGTCGGGGTTGGTCGTGTTGGGCAGGTCCTCGTTCTCCTTGAACTCGTCCACGCACGCGGCGAGCAGGTGGTCGACGCGGATGCCGCGCTGGCCCGTGGCGAGGAAGTCCTTGATCGCGGACTTCTTGGCCCGGTCGACGACGTTCTGGATCATCGCGCCCGAGTTGAAGTCCTTGAAGTAGAGGACCTCCTTGTCGCCGCTCGCGTAGGTGACCTCGAGGAACTGGTTCTCGTCCTCCTCGGAGTACATCCGCTCGACCACCGACCGGATCATCGCGTCGAGCGCCTCGCGCTGGTTGCCGCCGTGCTCGGCGAGGTCCGCGGCGTGGATCGGCAGGTCCTCGGTGAGGTACTTGGCGAAGATCTCCTTGGCGCCCTCGGCGTCCGGCCGCTCGATCTTGATCTTCACGTCGAGGCGACCGGGCCGCAGGATCGCGGGGTCGATCATGTCCTCGCGGTTCGACGCGCCGATGACGATGACGTTGTCGAGCCGCTCGACGCCGTCGATCTCGGCGAGGAGCTGGGGCACGATCGTCGTCTCGACGTCGGACGACAGACCGGTGCCGCGCGTGCGGAACAGCGACTCCATCTCGTCGAAGAACACGACGACCGGGGTGCCCTGGGACGCCTTCTCCCGGGCGCGGGCGAAGATCAGGCGGATGTGCCGCTCGGTCTCGCCCACGTACTTGTTGAGGAGCTCGGGACCCTTGACGTTGAGGAAGTAGCTGCGCGCCGCGCCCGACCCGGCCTCGACCTGCTCCCCGCGCGCCCGCGCGACGGTGTGCGCGAGCGAGTTCGCGACGGCCTTGGCGATGAGCGTCTTGCCGCACCCGGGCGGGCCGTACAGGAGGACGCCCTTGGGCGGGTGCAGCCCGTGCTCACGGAACAGGTCGGGGTGCGTGAACGGCAGCTCGACGGCGTCGCGGATCTGCTCGATCTGCGGGCCGAGGCCGCCGATGTCCTCGTACTCGATGTCCGGGACCTCCTCGAGGACGAGCTCCTCGACCTCGGACTTGGGGATCACCTCGAACACGAACCCGCTGCGCGTGTCGATGGTCAGCGAGTCGCCGACGCGGAGCGACGCGTGCGCGACCGAGCCCGCGAGGCGCACGACGCGCTCCTCGTCGGCGCGACCCACGACGAGCACGCGGTCGGCGTCGAGGATCTCCTTGGCGGTGACGATCTCGCCCGTGCGCTCGTACCCGCCCGCCGCGACGACGGTCATCGCCTCGTTGAGCTTGACCTCCTGGCCGGGGCGCAGCCGCTCCACGTCGAGGCTCGGGCTCGCCCCGACGTGCATCTTGCGCCCGGCGGCGGACACGTCGACCGACCCGTCCGGGTGCGCGGCGAGGAACACCGCGTACGTGCCGGGGGGCTTGGCGAGGTCGTCGATCTGCCGCTTGAGGTCGAGGATCTGGTCGCGCGCGGCCCGGAGGGCCTCGGCGAGCCTCTCGTTCTTCGCGGAGAGCAGCGCGAGCTCGCGCGCGCTGCTCTGCGGGGCCTCGTCGCTACGGCCGAATGTCTCGCTCATGGGGTGTCCCCTCTCGCCGGCGGCTCGCCCGACCGCGTGGTGGACGGCGGACGACGGACCCGCGGGAGGACCCGTGCCGACCACCGTCCGGCGGTCGGGTGACGACCTTAGGCACAATTCTCGCCCGAGCACACCGACGACACCCAGGGTGAGACGACCGGGTCCCGATCGTTACCGGACCGTCACGGCCCCGACACCTCGGACGGGTGCTCGCCCTGCTCGGCGTCGTGGCCGGGGACCTGCTCCACGCCGCGGGCCTCGGGCTGCTCCGGCCCCTGTCCGACGTCGCGACGCACGCGGCGGATCTTCTTCTCCGACACCGGACGCTCGCCGAGCTCCTCGGGCGACCACTGCTCGGCGTCGGTCGGGTAGGCGCCCTTGGCCGGGCGGCGCTTGCGCTCCGGCGGCGCGACGCCGTCGGCCAGACGGCGCGCGGTGAGCAGGAAGCCCGTGTGCCCGATCATCCGGTGCTGCGGGCGCACCGCGAGGCCCTCCAGGTGCCAGCCCCGCACCATGGACTCCCACGCGACCGGCTCGGCGTAGCGCCCGTCGGCGCGCAGGTCCTCCGCGAGGCGCGAGAGCTGGGTCGTCGTGGCGACGTAGCACACCAGCACGCCGCCGGGGACGAGCGCACGGGCGACGACGTCGAGGTTCTCCCACGGCGCGAGCATGTCGAGGACGACGCGGTCGACCGTGCCGTCCTCGGTGACGGTCGGCAGCACGTCGGCGAGGTCGCCCACGGAGAGCGTCCAGGCGGGGTGCGCGCCGCCGAAGAAGGTCTCGACGTTGCCGCGCGCGATGGCCGCGAAGTCCTCGCGACGCTCGATCGAGTGCAGCTCGCCCGCGTCGCCGACCGCACGCAGGAGCGACATCGTCAGCGCGCCCGATCCGACGCCCGCCTCGACGACGCGCGCGCCGGGGAAGATGTCCGCCATCGCGACGATCTGCCCCGCGTCTTTGGGGTAGACGACCGCGGCACCGCGCGGCATGGACAGCACGTAGTCCGCGAGCAGCGGGCGCAGCGCGAGGTACTCGATCTCGGCCGTGTTGCGGACGACGCTCCCCTCGGGCTGCCCGATGAGGTCGTCGTGCCGCAGGTAGCCCTTGTGCGTGTGGAACGTCGCGCCCGGCGCGAGCGTGATGGTGTGCAGGCGCCCGCGCGGGTCGGTGAGCTGGACCTTGTCCCCCACGCGCAGGGGACCGCGGCGCTCGTCGGCGCCCGTCGCGCCGGGGCGGTCCGGTGCGTCCGCCGCGGGCGCGGCGGTGTCCTCCGGTCCGGAGGGCGTCGTCTGGGGGCCGGGCGTGGCGGCGGGCTCGGAGGTCACGGGCGACCATCCTACGGGCCGGACGCGGTCAGCGACCGCGCTGCGCGTCCCGCAGCGCCGCCACGACCCGCGCGACCTCGAGCGCCCCGACGACGCGGCCGCCGTCGGTCACGACGACGACGGCGGCCTCGCGCCCGACGCGCGCCAGGGCGGCGAGCATGTCCTGGCCCTGGAGGTGCGCGTCGATCGTCGCCCCCGGGGGCAGCGGCACGGCGACGGCCCCCACGGGCGTGGTCTCGGCGGCGTCCGGCGGCACGGCGGCGGCGGCCGTGGGGTCCGCGTACCCCACGGGCAGCCCCGCCCCGTCGACGAGCACCGCGAGGACGTGGGGCCCGCCCGCGAGCGCCACCGACCGCCCCACCGCCCCGACCGTCGCCGTGGAGGGCACGGCGACCGCGGGCCGTGCGAGGCCGCGCACGGAGAGCCCCGAGACCGCCTCGCGCGCACGTCCCGCGGCGATCGCCTGCCCGGCACCGCTCCAGAGGAACGCACCGATGAGCGCCGCCCACGCGACGGTCCAGAGGTCGGGCTGGCGGCCGAGCGTCAGCGGCCAGACGAGGGCCCACGCGACGACGCCGACGGCGACCGCGCGCCCGACCCAGCCCGCCGCGACCGTGCCGCGGGTGCGCGAGCCCGTCGCGGCCCACACGGCCGACTCGAGGATCTGCCCGCCGTCGAGCGGCAGCCCCGGCAGGAGGTTGAAGAACCCGACGAACGCGTTGGAGAACGCCCCGGCGTAGAGGAGCAGCGCGGGCACGGAGAACGTCGGCTGCGCCTGGAACGTCACCCAGAACACGACCGCGAGCGCCAGGTTGGTCAGCGGCCCGACCACGGAGATGAGGAAGCCGTCGAGCGGGCGGGCGGACGTCCCCGAGTACGCGGTGTGCCCGCCCCACAGCGTGACGGCGAGCTCGGTGACGTGCTGCCCGCGGGCCCGCGCGACGAGCGCGTGCGCCACCTCGTGCAGGAACACGGAGGCGAACAGCAGGAGCACGAACGCGAACGACACGAGGTACACCTCGTTGCCCAGGTGCGGCGCGAGCCGGCGCACCGTGGGGACGAACAGCACGGTGAGGATCGCGGCGGCGAGGAACCACGACGGCGTGAGGATGACCGGTGCGCCGACGATGCGGCCGATGACCCAGCCCTTCGTGCGCGGGCCGACCGGTGCGGGCGTGCGGGGGGCGCTGGGCTGGGGTCCGTCCACCCGGAGAGCCTATGCGTTCCGCGCGCCGACCCGGACGTCGGGCGAGCGGCGGGTGCGATGATCGGGCCGTGCACGCTCACGACGACGACCAGGTCGAGGTCCCCCTGACCGGAGGGAACGTCAACGCCGTGGTGCGCGTCGGCGACACCGTGCGGCGGACGGCCGGTCCGTGGACGCCGACGGTCCACGCGCTCCTCGCCTGGGTCCGCGCCCAGGGGGTCTCCGTGGCCCCCGCGCCGCTCGGCCGCGACGCGGCCGGGCGCGAGGTGCTGACCTGGACCGAGGGCGAGGTCGGCGGCTGGCCGCTCCCGGACTGGCTCTGGGACCGCGCGACGCTCCGCCAGTCGGGCGCGATGCTGCGGGCGTGGCACGACGCGACCGTCGGCTTCGCGCTCGCCGGGGCGGTGTGGCGCTCACCCGTGCGCGAGCCGGCGGAGGTCGTGTGCCTCAACGACGCCGCGCCGTACAACATGGTCCGCGCGGGGGGCGCCCTCGTCGGGTTCATCGACGTCGACATGGCGTCGCCAGGGCCCCGGGTCTGGGACGTCGCCTACCTCGCCTACCGGTTGTGCGGCTGGTGCGAGGACATGCCGGCCCCGCCCGGGCTCGCGCCCGAGGAGCGGCTCGCCGAGCTGCTCGTCGGCTACGGCCACGACCGCGCGCCTCGTCCCGACGACGTGCTGTCGACGATGCACGACCGTCTCCTCGACCTCGCCGGCTGGACGGACGCGCACGCCCGGGACACCGCTCGGCCGGACCTCCACGACCACGCGGCGCTGTACCGCCGGGACGCGGCACGCCTCGCGCGAGGCTAGGCGGCGTCGTCGTCCATGAGGTCGACGACCTCGCCGGAGACGAGCCGGGCGAGCAGGCCGAGGTCGACGAGCTCGAGCGACGGCGTCCGGCTCAGGCCGGGCGCGGGCAGGACGGGGACCACGGCTTCCACGCCGAGCGTCGCCGCGCCGGCCGCGCGGGCCGAGGCGATGCCGGCAGGCGAGTCCTCGATCGCGACGCAGCGCGCGACGTCGACGCCGAGGCGCTCGGCCGCGAGCAGGTACGGCTCGGGGTCGGGCTTGCCGCGCTCGACCTCGTCCCCGCACACGAGCACCTGGAACGCGTCGTCCGGCGCGAGCTCCGCGACGGGCGCGGCGAGCTCGCGGTAGGACATCGTGACGAGCGCGCACGGCACGCCGGCCTCGCGCAGCGCCGTGAGCAGCTCGCGCGCGCCGGGCTGCCACGGGACCTCGGCCCGCACCTGCTCGATGACCCGGCCCAGGAGGAACGCGACGATCTCGTCGACCGGCAGGTCGACGCCCCCGCGGTCCCGGATGATCCGCGCGGACTCGCGCAGCGGGTTCCCCACGAGCGACATGGCGTCCTCGTGCGTCCACGTGCCCCCGTGCGCCTCGACGAGCTCGTGCTCCGCCGCGATCCAGTACGGCTCGGTGTCGACGAGCGTCCCGTCCATGTCCCACAGGACGGCCTGCGGCAGGACGGGATCGGTGGACGGGCGCGGGGACGTCACGGCATGGCTCCAAGGACGAGGGGTGGGGGTCCGGGCGGGGCACGACGCGGTGCACCCGGTCCCTCCACCCTACGTGCGGCTACGCCACGCGCGAACCCGCTCCGCCGTCGTCGGGCCCGGCCGCATAGGCTGGGGCGATGACCGAGAACGCGACCGAGGGCACCCGGCAGACCGTGATGATCGCGGCGTTCGAGGGCTGGAACGACGCGGGGAGCGCCGCCACGGCCGCGCTCCAGCACCTGCACGAGGTGTGGGGCGCCGAGGACGTCGACGAGCTCGACCCGGAGGAGTACCACGACTTCCAGGTGAACCGCCCCGTCGTGACGACCGACGACGACGGGCTCCGGGAGATCACGTGGCCGACGACGACGATCGCGTCCGCGACCCTGTCGCCCGGCGGGCGGCGGGTCGTGCTCGTGCACGGCATCGAGCCGTCCATGCGGTGGCGCCGGTACTGCCGCGAGCTGCTCGACATCGCGGAGGAGCACGACGTGCGCACGGTCGTCACGCTCGGCGCGCTGCTCGCCGACGTCCCGCACACGCGGCCCATCCCCATGACGGCGACGTCGGAGAGCGTCGGGCTCCAGGCGGTGCTCGACGTCGAGCCGAGCACGTACGAGGGGCCGACGGGCATCGTCGGGGTGCTCCAGCACGCCGCCGCCGAGCGGGGCCTGCAGTCGGTGTCGCTGTGGGCGGCCGTGCCGCACTACGTGGCGCACCCGCCGTCGCCCAAGGCGACGCTCGCGATCCTCGCGCGCATCGAGGAGCTCCTCTCGGAGCCGATCCCCCTCGGGGACCTGCCCGAGGACGCCGAGGCCTGGCAGCACGGCGTCGACGAGCTCGCCGCGGAGGACGCCGAGATCGCGGAGTACGTCCAGCAGCTCGAGGAGGCGAAGGACACCGCTGAGCTGCCCGAGGCGAGCGGCGAGGCGATCGCGCGCGAGTTCGAGCGCTACCTGCGCCGTCGCGACCGCGGCAACCCGGGCAAGGGGCCGACGGTCTGACGCCTCCCCGCCGCCGCGGGCGTGCGGCGGCGCGTCAGAGGCGCACGCCGAGCAGCGCGTTGACCGCGCGGGCGACCACGCCGGGCGCGCCCTCGTCGTCGCCGGACGTGTCGCGCCCGGGACGCAGCGACTCCGCGGCCCACGCGTCGACGGCCGCGAGCGCCGCGGGCGCGTCCAGGTCGTCGGCGAGCGCGGCGCGCACGGCGCCGAGCGTCGCGGTGGCGTCGGGACCGCCGTTGCCGGAGACGGCGTCGCGCCACGTCTCCAGGCGGCGCACCCCCGCGGGCAGGTCGTCGTCGGTCCACTCCCACTCGCCGCGGTAGTGGTGCGCGAGCAGCGCGAGGCGGATCGCCATGGGGTCGACGCCCGTGGCCCGCAGCTTCGAGACGAGCACGAGGTTGCCGCGCGACTTGCTCATCTTCTCGCCCTCGTACGCGACGAGGCCGGCGTGGACGTGGGCGCGGGGCGCGCCACCGCCCGAGAGCATGCGGTCGTGCGAGGACGACATCTCGTGGTGCGGGAACAGCAGGTCCGCTCCCCCGCCCTGCACGTCGAACGGCAGGCCGAGGCCGTCGCGCGAGATGACGGCGCACTCGACGTGCCAGCCGGGCCGCCCGGTGCCGAGCGCGCCACCGTCCCACGCGGGCTCGCCCGGGCGCTCGCGGCGCCACAGGAGCGGGTCGAGCGCGTCCTTCTTGCCCTCGCGGTCGGGGTCGCCCCCGCGCTCGGCGAAGAGGTGCTGCATGACGTCGCGCGCGAGGCGCGAGACGGAGCCGAACGCGGGGTCGGCCGAGAGGTCGGCGTAGACGTCACCGAGGCCCGGGTCGGTCCCGCCCGCCCCGGGCTCGACCGGCACGCGGTAGGCGAGCCCGGCGTCGAGGAGCTGCGTGACCGCCTCGACGACGGCGGGGACCGTCTCGACCGCGCCCTCGTAGACGTCCGGCGGGACGACGCCGAGCGCGGTCATGTCCTCGGCGAAGAGCGCCGTCTGGTCGACGGCGAGCGCGCGCCAGTCGACGCCCGTCGCGGCGGCGCGCTCGAGCAGCGGGTCGTCGACGTCGGTGACGTTGGACGCGTACCGCACGCGCTGGCCGGCGTCCGTCCACGCCCGCACGAGCAGGTCGAACGCGACGTAGGTGGCCGCGTGGCCGATGTGGGTCGCGTCGTACGGCGTGATGCCGCACACGTAGAGGGTCGCGTCCTCGCCCGAGGCCGCGACGACGAGCTCGCGGGTCGTCGAGTCGTGCACCCGGACCGGGAGGCCTCGTCCGGGGAGCTCGGGGATCTGCGGGGCGGGCCAGCTGTGCACGCGTCAACCTTAGCCGTCGGGACGTCGGCGCCGGACCGTCGTCCGGAAGGCGGGCGCCGCGCGCACGGGACACGGACGGCACGCCGCTGCCCGCACCGACGGCGAACCCGCGCGACCGGGCAGGTCCGCGCCGGGCGCGGGACAATGCGGACGTGACGAAGCCCACCGACCCGCGCGTCGACGCCGCGCGAGGCGCCCTGCTCCCCGACGCCACCGTCCTGGCGGCGTGGACCGTGGACCCGGGCGCGGCCGGGGTGCGCGAGGTCGACCCCGGCACGCTCGGGGACGCGCGCGCCGGGGACGACCCGGCCCGCGACCACGAGCGCGGCGACCATGACGCGGGCGAAGGCCGGACCCTGCGTGGCCCGGCGACGTGGGCGCGGGTCGCCGACCTCGACGCCGTGCTCGACGCCGCGGCCCGCGTCTCCACGAGCCCGGGACCGACGCACCACGAGCTGTCCCGGCACGCGCACCACCCGCTGGCGCACGTGCGCCGCCTCGCGCCCGACTGGCTCCTGCTCGTCACGCCGACGGCGTGGTTCACCGAGGCGGACCGCCAGGTGCGCACCGGCCAGTTCGCCGCGCTGCTCGGACCGGGCACCGTCGTCACCGCCGAGGAGGGGGACGCCGGCGTGCACGCGACCATGCTCGACAAGCTCGCCGCCCCGGGGGACCCGCGGGGCACGCCCGTCCAGCGGATCGTGTCGGCCGCCGTCCTCGCGATCGTGGGCGGGGCGTCGCAGGTCGAGCTCGGCCTGGGGGACGCGGTCGCGGACACGGAGCGGGTCGTGTTCGACCAGCAGCGCGAGGACCCGGTCGAGCGCATCTACGACCTCAAGCGCGAGATCACCGAGGCGCGGCGCGCGCTCATGCCCGTCTCGGCGGAGCTGCCCGAGCTGCTCGACCCCGACGTCCCGGACCACCTCGCGGTGAACCGGCGCATGCTCGAGCGCGTGGTGACGACCGTCGAGCGGATCGACCGCCACCTCGACGTGCACGACGACCTGCTCTCGGACATGCTGCAGGTCCACATGTCCCAGGTGTCGGTGCGCCAGAACGAGGACATGCGCAAGATCTCGGCCTGGGCCGCGATCCTCGTCTACCCGACCATCGTCGCGGGGGTCTACGGCATGAACTTCCGGAACATGCCCGAGCTGCACTGGGCGTTCGGCTACCCGTTCGCGCTCGCGCTCATGGCGGTCGGCTGCCTCGTGCTCTACAGCGTGTTCAAGCGGGTCGGCTGGCTCTGACCGCGGGTCACGGGGTGGACGCGGCGGTCCCGCCGGGCTCGAGCACGCCGGTGAGCAGGAGCAGCACGACGAGCGCGGCGAGCACCAGGCGGTAGACCACGAACGGCGTGTAGCTGAAGGTCGAGACGATCTTGAGGAACGCGATGATGACGAAGTAGCCGACGACGAACGCGACGAGCGTGGCGATGAGGGTCGCGCCCGCGCCGGGTGCGCCGGGGGCCGGCTCGTCCGCGGACTTGACGAGCTGGTAGAACCCCGAGCCCATCACCGCGGGGATCGCGAGCAGGAACGAGTAGCGCGCCGCGGCCTCGCGCGTGAAGCCCATGAGGAGGCCCGCCGTGATCGTGCCGCCGGACCGGGAGACGCCCGGGACGAGCGCGAGCGCCTGCGCGAAGCCGAACGCGACGGCCTGGCCGGGCGAGAGCTCGCGCAGCGTGCGCCGCTTGGCGCCGATCCGGTCCGCCCAGCCGAGCAGGAGCGCGAAGACGGCGAGCATGAGCGCGGTGAGGTAGAGGTTGCGGAACGTGTTCTCGATCGCGTCCTGGAAGAGCAGGCCGAGCACGACGATCGGGACGGAGCCGAGGGCGATGTACCAGGCCATCGCGGCGTCGTGATCGTGCCGACCGAGGCGCGACCTCCAGTCCGTACCGTGGTCGCCGCGCACCGAGCGCCACCACGCCGCGCAGATCCGCGCGATGTCGCGACGGAAGTACAGGAGGACCGCCGTCTCGGTCCCGATCTGGGTGATCGCCGTGAAGGCGGCCCCCGGGTCCTGCGAGCCGATGAGCTCGCCCACGATGCGCAGGTGCGCGCTCGAGGAGATCGGGAGGAACTCGGTCAGGCCCTGGACGAGGCCGAGGAGGACGGCTTCCCACGCGTTCACGAGCGGCCACGATACCCGCTCGGGCAGGCCCTCCCGGCACCTCGTCGGCGGGTCGGCGCCCCCGGATGAACGCCGGGCGACGGGCGCGTGAACACCGTCCCGCGGACCCGGCCCGCAGGCTTGGAGGGACGGGTGAACCTCGCCGCTCCCGGGGTCCGTCGCGCGCCCCGACGGTCGCGCGGCGGGGTCCGCCGGTACCCTCGGCTCCCATGGAACACCGCCACCTCGGCAGCACCGGCCTGCGCGTGTCCGAGCTCGGCCTCGGCACCATGACGTGGGCCCGGGACACGGACGAGCTCGACGCCGCCGAGCAGCTGCGCGACTTCGTCGACGCGGGCGGGACCCTCGTCGACACCGCCGCCTCGTACGCCGACGGGGACGCCGAGTCCCTGCTCGGGTCGATCCTGGGGACGAAGGTCGACCGGCGCGACGTGCTCCTGTGCACCAAGGCGGGCGTGCGCCGCACGGCGCAGGGACCGGTCGTCGACGCGTCCCGCGGGGCGCTCCTCGACTCGCTGGACGACTCGCTGTCGCGCCTGGGCACCGACCACGTCGACCTGTTCCTCGTGCACGCGCCCGACCCGCGCACGCCGTTCACCGAGACGCTCTCCGCGCTGCGCCACGCCGTGACGTCCGGCCGGGCACGGTACGTCGGGCTGTCCAACCACCCCGCGTGGGCGACGGCGCGCGCCGCGACGCTGCTCGGCGGTGCCGACGACGTGGGCCTCGCCGCGGTCGAGCTCGAGTACTCGCTGCTCCAGCGCGGCGCGGAACGGGAGGTCGTGCCGGCCGCCGAGGCGCTCGGGCTCGGCCTGCTCGCCTGGTCGCCGCTGGGCCGGGGCGTGCTCACGGGCAAGTACCGCCGCTCGCTCCCCGCGGACTCGCGCGGCGCGTCCCCGCACCTGTCCGGGTTCGTCGAGCCCTACCTGGACCAGTCCTCCTCGGGGATCGTCGAGGCCGTCGTCACCGCGGCCGACGGTCTCGGCCGCGCCCCGCTCGACGTCGCGCTGTCGTGGCTCCTGGGCCGCCCCACGGTGGCGAGCGCGATCATCGGCGCCCGGACTCCGGCCCAGCTGCGCACGTCGCTCGCCGCGACCGACCTCGAGCTCCCCGACGCCGTCCGCGCGGCGCTCGACGACGTGAGCGACCTGGAGGTCGGCTACCCCGAGCGGTGGTGACGACGGCGCGTCAGCGCGCGCCGTCGGTCTCCAGCTCGCCGGTCAGGACGTCGTCGTCGAGGGTGTCGTCGAGGTCGTCGAGCGCGTCCTCGTCCTCCTCGTCGTCGTCCTCGTCCTCGTCCTCGTCGTCCTCCTCCGCGAGGTAGAACGGCGTCGCCTCCCCGTGGACCTGGCCGAGGGCCTCGTCGTAGACCTCGAAGGCGTCCGCGAGCACGTAGTAGGCGTCGTCGACGGCGGGGTCGTCCTCCCCGCGGCGTGCGGCGACGGCGTTGTAGTGGGCCTCGAGCGCGGCGATGAACCGGTCGAGCGCGGCACGCGGGTCAGCGGTCATACCCTGACGGTAGCGCCGAGAGGGGCACAATGGCACTCGTTAGTCGAGCGGGTTCTCCCGCCCGGCCGACGACCGAGTCAGGCGAGAGAGGACGGTGGCACGTGGAGGAGAGGCCGACGTCACGTCGGCGGTCCGGATGGGCCGCGCACGGCGGGCAGTACGAGTACCGCGTCCTGACGATCGACCGCTCCACGAGCCGGTCGGACGCGAGCAGGCTGCTCACCGACGAGGCCGAGTACGGGCGCTGGGAGCTCGCCCGGACGAGGCTCTACGTCGGGGGCGAGCGCCGCGTGTGGCTGCGCCGCAAGATCATCCGGGTCAGCTCGACCCTGTGAGCCCCGCCCCGTGAGCGGTCCCGGCCGCGGGGACGGCTCCGCGGGCTCCCCGCCGGACGTCTTCACGAAGTCGCGCGCGGACGCGCCCGCGGGCTTCTTCGACTGCGAGGCCGCGGGGCTCGCGTGGCTCCGCGTCCCGGGCGGGCCGCGCGTCGCGACGGTGCGCGGGGTCGGCCCGACCCGGCTCGACCTCGAACGCGTCCTGCCCGCCGCACCGACGCCCGAGGCGGCGCACGCGTTCGGCCGGGCGCTCGCCGTCGTGCACGACGCGGAAGCGCCGGCGTGGGGCGCGCCGCCGCCCGGCTGGTCGGGCGACGCGTTCTTCGGTCCGCTCGACGACCCGCTGCCGATGCCGACGGGCTCGTGGCCCGACTGGCCGACCTTCTACGCCGAGGCGCGGCTGCTCCCGGTCGCGCGCCAGGGCCGCGACCGCGGGGCGCTCGACGCCGACGACGCGCGCCTCCTCGAACGCCTGGGAGAACGCCTCGCGGACCTCGCGCGCCCCGCGCTCGACGACTCCCCGGCGCGCGTGCACGGCGACCTGTGGTCGGGCAACGTGCTGTGGTCCCCGCTCGACCCCGGCCCGGGCGGACGACCGGGCGACGTCGAGGCGGTGCTCGTCGACCCCGCGGCGCACGGCGGGCACCGCGAGGCCGACCTGGCGATGCTCGCGCTGTTCGGCGCCCCCTTCCTCGAGGAGATCCTCGCCGGGTACGACGCCGCGCACCCGCTCGCGCGCGGGTGGCGCCACCGGGTCGCGCTGCACCAGGTGTACCCGGTCGCGGTGCACGCGGTGCTGTTCGGCGGCGGCTACCGCGCGCAGCTCCGCTCGTCGGTCCGGGCGCTGCTGGGCGACGCCTGAGCGGTCGACCCGGACGGCGTCAGCAGGTGCGCAGCAGGCGGTCGAGCACGCGCACGCCGAAGCGCAGCGAGTCGACCGGGACCCGCTCGTCGACCCCGTGGAACATCCCGGAGAAGTCGAGGTCGCCGGGCAGGCGCAGCGGCGCGAAGCCGTAGCCCGTGATGCCGAGGCGCGCGAGCGACTTGTTGTCCGTGCCGCCCGAGAGCGTGTACGGCAGGACGGTCGCCTCCGGGTCCTCGGCGAGGAGCGAGTCGACCATCGCGTCGACGAGGTCGCCCTCGAACGGCACCTCGAGCGCGATGTCCCGGTGGATCTCCTCGACCCGCACGTGCTCGCCCGCGAGCGCCCGCAGCGTCGCGAACCCCTCCTCCTCGTGCCCGGGCAGCAGGCGCGCGTCGATCGCCGCCTCCGCCCGGCCCGGGATGACGTTCGCCTTGTACCCGGCGGAGAGCTGCGTCGGGTTGGACGTGTGGCGCACCGTCGCCCCGACGAACCGCGACGCGGGGCCGAGCGCGGCGACGAGCGCCGCGACCGACGACGGGTCCTCCGGGTCGTACCGGAGCCCGGTGAGGTCCGCGACGCCGCGCAGCAGCCTGTCGACGGTCGGGGTGAGCGTGTTGGGCCAGTGGTGGGCCCCGATGCGCGCGACCGCCTCCGCGAGCCGCGTCACCGCGTTGTCCTCGTTCACCTGCGACCCGTGACCCGCGCGGCCCTCCGCGACGAGGCGCAGCCACGCGATGCCCTTCTCCGCCGTCTGGAGCAGGTACGCGCGCCGGCCCCCGACCTCGACCGAGAACCCGCCGACCTCGCTGATCGCCTCGGTCGCGCCCTCGAACAGCTCGGGCCGGTGGTCGACGGCGTAGCGCGCCCCGTACACGCCGCCCGCCTCCTCGTCGGCGAAGAACGCCACGACGACGTCGCGCGCGGGCTTGCGCCCCTCGCGCGCCATCTGCCGCACGACCGCGAGGATCATCGCGTCCATGTCCTTCATGTCGACGGCGCCGCGGCCCCACAGCAGGCCGTCGATCTCCTCGCCCGCGAACGGGTCGACCGACCAGTCCGCGGCCTGCGCCGGCACGACGTCGAGGTGCCCGTGGAGCACGAGCGCCGGGCGGGTCGGGTCCGCGCCCTCCAGACGCACGACGACGCTCGCCCGGCCGGGCTCCGACTCGAACAGCTCGGGCTCGAGCCCGACCTCGTGCAGCAGCCCCATGACGTACTCCGCCGCGCGACGCTCCCCCGGACCGGTCCCGTCGCCGAAGTTCGACGTGTCGATCCGCAGCAGCTCCCGGCAGATCCGCACCACCTCGTCCTCCGCCCGCGGCACCGTGCCGGAGGGGACGTCGACGGTCGCCGGGGTGCCGGCGCTGGCCTGGGATTCCGGGTACGGAGCGGTCATGGCCACACGCTACCCGTCGCGATCGCCCCGCCCGCCTGTCCCCGCCGCCCCTCCCACATCCCGGACGCTCCCCCCACCATGCCAGCCGCCGCGTCGAGCAGGTCGTCCAGGCGCGTCCGGGTCGCGTGACGCGCCCACATCGCCTGCTCGACCCGGCAGGATGGGCTGGTCGGGTCCTCGGGGTCAGTGGGTGGCGCCGTGGGGGTCCGGGGCGAGGTGGCGGGGGCCGGTGCCGTCGCCCGGGAGCGTGTCCGCGTGGTCGGGGTGGGTGGCGCCGTCGGGCACGTCGATGCGGGACGGCGCCCGCTCCCCCGGCGCGACGACGACGAGCTGGCCCATCATGCCCTGGTCCTCGTGCGTGAGCAGGTGGCAGTGGAACATGTACGGGGTGCTCGGGTCGGTCGCGCCCTCGGCCGCCTCGAACCGGACGAGCAGGCGCGTGACGCGGCCGGGCTGGACGTAGACGGTGTCCTGCCAGCCGTCGAGGTCGGGCGTGGGCGGCTGCCCGCCGACGTCGAGGACGCGGAACTGGACGTCGTGGACGTGGAAGTTGTGCGGGGTGTCGTCGAGCCCGGTGACCTCCCAGACCTCGGTCTCCCCGACGGTCACGACCTCGTCGACGCGGGACATGTCCATCGACCGCCCGTTGATGGACCGGCCGGAGAGCTGGAACGTCCGCGTCCGGACGGCGTCGGCCTCGTCGAGCACGTCCGCCGGGTCGGTGCCGAGGGTGTCGGGGACGGCGGGGCTCGGCGCGAGCGTGGGAGCAGCGCGCAGCTCCAGGAGGTCGAACGTGTCGTCGCCGCCGGAGAAGCGCTCGAACAGCGGGTTGACGCCGAGCTCGGGCGGGAAGCTGCGCAGGACGGCGCGCTGCCCCGGGGCCATGGTCACGACGACCTCCGCCCGGTCGCCCGGGGAGAGGCGCACGCGCTCGACCGTGCGCGGGGCGGGGAGCAGCCCGCCGTCGGTCCCGACGAGCTGGACCGTGCCGCCGTCGGCAAAGCCGACGTCGTAGACCCGCGAGTCGGAGCCGTTGAGCAGGCGCAGGCGGACTCGCTCGGTCGTGACGTCGAGGTAGGGCCCGGGCGTGCCGTTGACGAGCACCGTGTCGCCCAGCGTGCCGACCGGTGAGAGGAACGAGGCGGCGTCGTCGAGCCGCCCGTCGGGGTGGAAGCTCTTGTCCTGGAGGATGACCGGGACGTCGTCGACGCCGTACTCGTGCGGAAGGTCGGCGGCGGGGCCGTCGGCGGCGGCCGGGTCGTCGAGGAGGAACATCCCCGCGAGCCCCCGGTACACCTGGCTCGCGGTCCGCCCGTGCAGGTGCGGGTGGTACCAGAGCGTCGCGGCGGGCTGGTCGATCGTCCACGTGGGCGACCACGTCTCGCCGGGCTCGACCATCTGGTGCGGGCCACCGTCCATCGCGGGCGGGAGGTGCATGCCGTGCCAGTGGAGCGTCGTCGTCTCGTCGAGCGCGTTCGTCACGTCGACGCGCACGCGCTCGCCGCGCGCGGCCCGCAGGGTGGGGCCGAGGTAGTCGCCGTTCAGGCCGATCGTCGGGGTCGGTGCGGACGCGCCGAGGTCCGCGACGCCCGCGCGCGCCTCGAGCTCGAAGACGCGCACGCCGTCCTCGACCCGGGACTCCGCGAGAGGCGGGACGGCGAGCGGCCGCGTGAACTCCACGGCACCCGCCGTGCTCGTCGCGGCACGCGCCCAGGCGACGCCCACGACCGCGACGACCGCCCCGACGAACAGGACGACGACGAGCCCGAGCACCACGAGGACGCGGGCGAGCGGGCCGCGCCGCCGTCGCGGACGACCTCCGGGTGGTCCGGCGGGCGCACCGGGCGCCGGCGGGACGGCAGGCGGCGTGGTGGTGTACGTGGTCGTCATCAGGTCTTCTCCAGGGTGGACGACGGCGGTCGGCGGGTGCGGGTCGACGGCGGCCCGGCCGTGCGGGCGACGCCGTCGACGCTAGGGACCGGGCGGTGCCGGGCGCGTCCGCTCGGAAGCGTACGCGGGCCCGGAACCGACCCCGAGCGCACGGGGGCGCGGCTCGGGGTGGTGCCGGGTCGGGTGTGCGGGTCGGGTGCGCGGATCAGGGGTTGCGGGTCGGGCGGGATCGGCAGCCGGCCTCAGCGGCGTCGGGCCGCGAGGAGACCGAGCGCCACGGCCCCCGCGAGCGCGCCCCAGACCGCGTTGGTGAGCAGCATCGGGACGATCGCGACGGGGTGGGCGACGGGTCCCTGCAGCTCGCCGGTGAGGATCGGCGACAGCACCGCGCTGAGCACCAGCGCGAGCACGCCGTAGGCGAGCCCGACGGCCACGCCGGTCGCGAGCGGGTGCGCGGGGCGGGCGACGACGATCGCGACGATCCACACGACCGTGAGCACGAGGGTCGTGAGCAGGGGTGCGGCGGGTCGGCCGATCGCGTCGTCGAGGCCGGTGACGCTCAGGAGCGGTCGGACGAGCGCGAGCGCACCGAGCCCCAGGACGAGGGGCCAGCTCAGCGAGCGGACGGTCTCGCCGAGCGTGGGGCGGGCCGCAGGAGCCGGCGCCCCCGACCGTCCGGGAGGGACGGCGGGGCCGGGCGGGACCGGGCCGTCAGGTGGGACGGACGAGGCGGGCGGGGTCGGGCGGTCCGGTGCGGGGCCGGGGGTCGGGTTCATGCCGTCGACGCTAGAGATCGGCATCGCCCCGCTGCGTCCGCCCCGGCGCGCGGCGCGATGCGTCGTCCCGCGCCCCGCGCCTACGCGTCTCGACGTAGTCGACCCTGACGCGGACCCGCCCCGCGACGGACGCGCGTCGGGGTGCGTCTTCCTAGACTCGATGGTCGTGACGTCCCCCGACCTCCCGCACGAGCGGCCCGCCGGGTCGCCGCCCGCGACCCGGGCGGCGCGCCCTTCGCCGCCGCCGTGGCTCATCGACGCCCTGCTGGGGTTCGCGGTGTTCGACGTCGTCGCGTTCGCCATCGCGGCCGACGTCGGCGGCACGCGCGCCGACCCGTGGGTCGCGTACCCGCTCGCCCTCGTGCTGGGCCTGCTCGTCCTCGGCCGGCGCCGCTTCCCCGTGGGGGTGCTCGTCGCGACGGCGGTCGTGATCTGCGCCTACTACACGCTCGACCTGCCCGCGATCGGCCTCGCCCTGCCCGTCTCGGTCGCGCTGTACTCGGCGGCCGTCGCGGGCCGGCTCGGGTGGGCCGTGGGGGTCGCGGCGGCGCTCGTGGTCGCCTCGACGTACTTCCGGCTCGCCGAGGGCGACGACGTCCGGTACGTCGTCGGGTACGAGCTCGCGACCACGGTCGCGCTGATGTCCGCCGCGATCGCGCTCGGTCACGGCGCGTTCGCCCGCCGGCAGCGCGACGAGCAGCGGCGGCACGCGGACGCGCTGCTGGAGCAGACCCACGAGCTCGAGGCGGCCGACCGGCTCGCGCGCGACCGGGAGGCCGTCGCGCGCGACCTGCACGACGTCGTCGGGCACCACCTCGCCGTCGTGTCCCTGCACGCGGGCGTCGCGCACGAGGCGCTCGACGACGTGGGACGCGCCGACGGCGCCGGGCGGGAGGACGCGCTCGCGGTGGCCCGCGCCGAGCTCGACCTCGTACGCACGTCGGCGACGGCCGCGCTGGCGGACCTGCGCGCGACCGTGCGCTCGCTGCGGGGTCCGTCCGGGCCGGCGGGCGTCGCGGAGCAAGCCCGCCTCGACCGGCTCGGCGACCTCGCCCGCACGGCGCGGGCGGCAGGCCTCGAGGTCACGCTGGACGTCGACCTGCCCGCGGGCACGCCGGACGGCAGCGCGGCGGGCGCGGCGGTGTTCCGCGTCGTGCAGGAGGGACTGACCAACGTCCTGCGGCACGCCGGGGCGCGCGCCGCCGTCGTGCGCGTGACGCTCGAGCCCGCGACCGGGACGCCCGGCGACGTGCTCGCGGTTGAGGTGCGCGACGACGGTCGCGGCGCACCGGGCGGCACGTCGGACCGGGAGGGGTTCGGCCTGCGCGGGCTGCGCGAGCGGGTCGCCGTGCTGGGCGGCACCGTCACGACCGACGCGCCCGACGGCGGCGGCTTCCGCCTGCGCGCCCGGGTCCCGGTCGGCGCGCCCGGCCCCGCACCGGCGCCGGCCGGGGCACCGGGGAACGAGGCCGCGGGCGGAGGCCCCGCGTGATCCGCGTCGTGCTGGTCGACGACCAGCCCCTCGTGCGAACGGGCATCCGCGCGCTGCTCGAGCGTGCGGACGACGTCGAGGTCGTCGGCGAGGCCGCCGACGGTCGCGAGGGCGTGGCGCTCGTGCGCCGGGCGCGGCCCGACGTCGTGCTCATGGACCTGCAGATGCCCGTCCTCGACGGGGTCGAGGCGACGCGGCAGATCGTCGCGGGCGCCACCGGCACCGACACGCCGGTCGCGGGCGCCGTGTCGACCGGCCACCGCCCGGACGGTCCCCGCGTCGTCGTGCTCACGACGTTCGACGACGACGCGAACCTCTTCGCGTCGCTGCGGGCCGGGGCGTCGGGCTTCCTGCTCAAGGACGCGAGCCCGGACGAGCTGCGTGCCGCCGTGCGCACCGCAGCCGCGGGCGACGCGCTGCTCTCCCCCGCGGTGACGGCGCGCGTCGTCGCGCAGGCGGTCGACGCCGGGCGGCGGGACGACGCGCTCGCCGCCGCCGTCGCCGACCGGCTCACGGACCGCGAGCGCGAGGTGCTCGCGCACGTCGGGCGCGGCCTGACCAACGACGAGATCGGGTCGGCGCTGTTCATGAGCCCGGCGACGGCGCGCACGCACGTGGGCCGCGTCCTCGCCAAGCTGGGCGTGCGGGACCGGGCCGGCCTCGTCGTCGTCGCGTACGAGACCGGCCTGGTCCGCCCCGGCACCCCGCCGAGGTAGAGGCGTGGTCATGACCACGCCTCTACCTCGCGGTACCGGGGCTCTACCTCGGCGGGGCGGGTCCTCGGGTCAGGCGTCGAGGCCGCGGCGCGCGAGGAGCGGCGCGATGTCGGCGTCGCGGCCGCGCAGCTCGCGGAACGAGAGGAGCGGGTCCTGCGAGCCGCCACGCGCGAGCAGCACGCGGCGGAAGCGCTCGCCGTTCTCGCGCGACAGGCCGCCGTTCTCGCGGTACCACTCGACCGTGTCCGCGTCGAGCACCTCGGACCAGATGTAGGAGTAGTACCCGGCCGCGTACCCGCCGCCGAACACGTGGTTGTAGTACGTGGTCCGGTAGCGCGGCGGGACGGGCGCGAACGCGACGCCGGCCGCCTCCAGGGCCGCGGCCTCGAACGGCACGACGTCGGCCTCGGACGACGGGACGCCGTCCGGCCCGACCTGGTGCCACGCCTGGTCGAGCAGCGCCGCCGCGAGGTACTCGGTCGTGCCGAAGCCCTCGTTGAACTGGCGCGAGGCCAGCATGGTGTCGACCCACTCGGCGGGCATCGGCTCGCCCGTCACGTGGTGCACCGCGTAGGAGCGCAGGATCGACGGCTCCCACGCCCACATCTCGTTGACCTGCGACGGGTACTCGACGAAGTCCCGCGGCACCTCCGTGCCGGACTGCGACGGGTAGCGCACGTCGGAGAACAGCCCGTGCAGCGCGTGCCCGAACTCGTGGAAGAGCGTGATGACCTCGTCCCACACGAGCAGCGTGGGCTGTCCAGCCGGCGGCTTGACGATGTTGAGGTTGTTGACGACGACCGGCTTCTGGCCGAGCAGGTGGTTCTGGTCGACGAGGTTGTTCATCCAGGCACCGCCCCGCTTGGACTCGCGCGTGTACCAGTCGGCGAGGAACAGGCCGAGCCCCTGACCCGGCTCCCCGGGCGTCTCGCTGTCGAAGACCTCGAAGACTCGCACGTCCGGGTGGTAGCCGACGAGGTCGTGCCGCTCGGCGAAGGAGACGCCGAACAGGCGGTTCGCGGCCAGGAACACGCCGTCGTGCACGACGCGCTCGAGCTCGAGGTACGGGCGCAGCAGCGCGTCGTCGAGCGCGTAGCGGTCCTTGCGCACGCGCTCGGCGTAGAACGACCAGTCGGAGGCGCGCAGCGTCGCGCCCGGCTCGTCGGCCCGCAGCGCCGTCTCGAGGTCGGCCGCCTCGCGGCGCGCGTTCGCGACGGCGGCGGGAGCGAGCCGGTCGAGCATCGCGTTCACGGCCTCGGTCGTCTTCGCGGTCGCGTCCTCCGCGACGTACGCGGCGTGGTGCTCGTACCCGAGGAGGCGCGCGCGCTCGGCGCGCAGGCGCACGGTCTCCAGCACGATCTCGCGCGTGTCGTGGTCGTCGCCGGTCGCACCGCGCGACTCCGACGCCTGCTGGACGCGCTCGCGGACGTCGCGGCGCGCGAGCGACGCGAGGACGCCCTGCTGGGTGGGGAGCTGCATCTCCAGCAGCCACGCCCCCTCGTGCCCGCGCGAGGCGGCAGCGGCAGCCGCGCCCGCGACCGCGTCCTCGGCGAGGCCGTCGAGCTCGGCGCGGTCCGTGACGAGCACGCTCGCCGCGTTGGCCCCCGCGAGCAGCTTGCGGCCGAACGCGGCCTCGAGCGTGGTGAGGCGGCCGTTGAGCTCGCGCAGGCGCGCCTGCTGCTCCGCGTCGAGCTCGACGCCGGAGCGGCGGAACCGGACGAGCAGCGTGTGCAGCAGCCACGCGGCGTCGGGGTCGAGGATCTGCTCGCCGGCGTCGACGGCGTCCTGCAGGGCGCGGGCACGCGCGTAGAGGCGCGCGTCCATGTAGATCGCGTCGTGGTGCGCGGCGAGCTCGGGCGCGAACTCCTCCTCGATCTGCTCCAGTCCCGGCGTCGCGTCGGCGGAGAGCTGGTTGTAGAACGCGTTGAGCACGCGCGCGAGGTCGCGGCCCGACCGCTCGAGCGCCGCGAGCACGGTGGCCTCGCTCGGGGGTGCGTCGTCGGTCGCGACCGCCTCGATCGCGGCGCGCTGGGCCGCGGTCGCGGCGCGCAGCGCGGGGAGATAGTGCTCCTCGCGGATCGCGTCGTAGTCGGGCAGCTCGTACGGCAGCGCGGAGGGCGCGGCGAACGGGTTGGCGGGATCGAGGTCGATCAGGGCGGAGGCGACTGCGGGCGCGGAGGTGGGCGCGGGCGCGTCGGTGCGCGTCGTGGGCTCGGAGGTCATGGTGCCCATCTTGACCCCGCGGGCGGGCACGACGGAAACGCATTCGCGGACGCCCCCTTGGCGACCGCCGGCGAGTGCGTCAGGCGGCGCGGCCCGACGACGGCGCGTCCGCGGGCCACGGCTCGTTCGGCGTGCGCGGGTCGTCGGGCAGGAGCGTGCCGAGCCACGCGTCGCGGCGCTCGCCGCGCTGGAGCGCGAACCCGCGCACCGTGCCCTCGACCCGGAAGCCGAGCCGCCAGGCGGTGCGCCGCGACGGCCAGTTGCCGACGTACGCCTGCCAGAAGAGCCGCGCGAGCCCCCCGCCCTCCGGATCGAAGGCCCAGTCGACGACGAGCCGGCACGCCGCGGTCATGAGGCCGCGGCCCCGGGCCTCGGGAGCGGTCCAGTAGCCGATCTCGGCCGACCGTCGCCCCTCGGGCGCGTCGTCGAGGCTCAGCCCGACCATCCCGAGGAGGGCACCGACGCCGTCGGGGCCGGGGATGCCCGAAGGGCCGGCGCTGTCGCGCACGCCCCAGGTGAGGACGTCGCCGCGCTCCCAGCCCGGTCCCACGTAGTCCGACACGAACTGCACCGCGTCCTCGCGCGCGTACGGGGACGGGACGACCGTCCACGCAGCGGTCTCCGCGTCCTGGCACGCGGCCGTGATCGCGTCGACGTCGTCGAGGGTCGGGGTGGACAGGTGGACGCGGCCGTCGTCGAGGGCGAAGGGGTGCACCCGCACGAGCCTGGCACGTCCCCCGCACGTCGTCACCCGGATTCCCGAGCGTGGCCACCCCGCGGGGCCACCGACCCGGCGTCCCCGTGCCGCGGGTGCGTCACGGGCGCAGGGCGTCCTCCGCGGGCGTCCACGGCAGGCCGTGCGCGGCGGCGACCGCCTCGTTGAGGAGCGCGCCGCGGTGGGTGGACGCCCCCGACCGCAGGAGCGGGACGTCCCGCACCGCGTCGACCCCGCCGTCCGCGAGCGCCGCGAGGTACGGGAGCGTCGCGCTGGTCAGCGCGAGCGTGCTCGTCACGGGGACCGCGCCGGGCATGTTCGCGACGCAGTAGAACGTCGTGCCGTGCACCGCGAACGTCGGGTCGTCGTGCGTGGTGGGCCGCGACCCCTCGAAGCAGCCGCCCTGGTCGACGGCGACGTCGACGAGCACGGCGCCGGGGCGCATGCGTGCGACGAGGTCGTCGGTGACGAGGCGCGGGGCGCGCGCCCCCGCGACGAGCACGGCCCCGACGACGAGGTCGGCCTCCAGCACCTCCCGCTCGATCGCGTACGCGCTCGACACGACCGTGCGCACGTGGCCGGAGAACTCCTGGTCGACGGCGCGCAGGACGGGCAGCGACAGGTCGACCACGCTCACCTCGGCGCGCATGCCCACCGCGACCTCGGCCGCGTTGCGGCCCGCGGTCCCGCCCCCGAGCACGACGACCCGCCCGGACCGCGTGCCGGGCACGCCGCCGAGCAGGACGCCGCGGCCTCCCGCGGGTCGTTGCAGGAGCCAGGCGCCGACCTGGGTCGCCATGCGCCCGGCCACCTCGCTCATGGGGGCCAGCAGCGGGAGTGTCCCGTCGGGGGCCTGCGCCGTCTCGTACGCGACGGACGTCGTGCCCGCGTCGAGCAGGGCACGCGTGCAGGCCGCGTCCGCGGCGAGGTGCAGGTAGGCGAAGAGCAGGAGGTCGTCGCGCAGCAGCGGGTACTCGCTCGCGACAGGTTCCTTGACCTTGCACACGAGCTCGGCCTCGCCCCAGACCTCCTCGGCGCTCGGCACGATCCGCGCACCGGCGTCGGCGAACTCCGCGTCGGGCAGGTGGGAGCCGACCCCGGCCCCGGACTGGACGAGCACGTCGTGCCCGGCCCGCACGAGGTGGTGCGCGCCGGCGGGGGTGAGCGCGACGCGGTCCTCGTGGTTCTTGACCTCGGTGGGTATGCCGATCCTCATGGTCCAGTGTGGTCGCACCGTCCCGCTCCGCGCAGGGTGGCAGGATCTTGTCGGAGAGTGACCTTCCTGCCGCTCGTTCCGGGACCGGCCCGCTGCCAGGGTGGGCGCGTGGACACGACGACTCCCCTCGCGACGCCGCGCGTCGCACCCCGCCCCGCGCCGACGGCGAGCGAGCACGCGCCGGCGGGCACCCTGGGGCTCGCGCGCGGCAGCGCCCTGTACGTGGCGAGCGTGCTCGGCACGGGAGTGCTCGCCCTGCCCGGGCTCGCCACGCGGGTCGCCGGCCCCGCCTCCGTGCTCGCCGTCGCCCTGGTGCTCGTGGCGAGCGTCCCCCTCGCGGGAACCTTCGCGGCGCTGGCGGCGCGGCACCCGGACCGGGGCGGCGTCGCGAGCGCGGTGCGCGTCGCGCTCGGCCCGACGGCGGCCCGCGCCACGGGCTACTGGTTCTACCTGGGCGTGTGCGTGGGCGTGCCCGTCGTGGCGGTGCTGGGGGCGGAGTACGTGGTCGCGGTGGTGGGCGCCGACCGCGGGGCAGTCCCGGTCGTGGCCGTCGCGCTCGTCGTCGTGCCGGCGGTCGCCGTGGGGCTCGGCGTCCGTGTGGCGGGCGCCGTCCAGCTCGCGCTCACGTCGCTGCTGCTCGCCGCCGTCGTCGTGGTCGTCGCCGTGGCGGCGCCCGAGGCGAGCGCCGAGCGGTTCACCCCGTTCCTCAGCGAGGGGTGGTCCGGCGTCGGCTCCGCGGTGAGCCTGTTCGTGTGGGCGTTCGCGGGCTGGGAGGTCGGCACGCACGTCTCGGCGGACTTCCGCGACCCGCGCCGCACCGTCCCCGCCGCGACCGGGATCGCGCTGGTCGTCGTCGGCGTCGCCTACCTCGCCCTGCAGGTCACCACGGTCGGCGTCCTCGGCGCCGAGGCCGGCTCCGGCACCGTCGCCCTGCTCGACCTCGCGCGCACGGGCGCACCCGCCGCGGGGCCCGTGGTCGTCGGCGTCGTCGCGGCGATCGTCACCTCGGGCGTGCTCACCGCCTATCTCGCGGCGTTCGCCAACCTCGGCCAGGCGCTCGCGCGCGACGGCGACCTGCCGCGCCCGCTCGCCGCTCTCTCCGGTCGCGCCGGGGTACCCCGGCGGGCGCTCGCAGTCACGCTCGTGCTGAGCGCGGCGTACCTCGCCGTGCTCGTCGCCACCGGCCTCGACCTCGAGCCGTTCGTGCGCGTCCACACGAGCTGCATGGTGGCGGTCTACGCGCTCGGCATGGTCGCCGCCCTGCGCCTGCTCCCCCGCGGCACGGTCGGCTGGTGGCTCGCGGCCGTCGCGACCGTCCTCACCGGCGTGCTGCTCGTCCTCGCCGGGGCGTCGCTCGTGGCCCCCACGCTCCTCGCCCTGGCCGCCGTCGCGGTCGCGCTGGCCCGCCGCCGTCGCCCGCCGCGCTGAGCGGCCCGCCGGCCGGAGAGGTTCGCCCTCCTGGCCCGTTCCCCGCAGCGGCGGTGTCCGCTACGGTCGACGGCATGCCCACGTGGACGGACCCGGGCCCCGTCGAGTTCGACGCCGTCGTGATCGCCGCCGGGACGCGCTCGGGAGCGTTCGTCGCTCTCCCGTACGACGCCGTCGACCTCTTCGGCACGCGCGGTCGCGTCCCCGTGGTCGCGGAGGTCGACGACGTGCGGTACCACGCCTCCCTCGTCGCCTACGGCGGTCCGCACCTCCTCGCCGTCCTGCGCTCCGTGCGCGCCGCGACCGGCAAGGGCGTCGGGGACACCGTGCACGTCGCGGTCCGGCTCGCCGCGGAGGTCTCGGCCGTCCCGCGGTGAGGCGCCGGCCGCCCGCGCCCCGGCGGTCGCGCGTCAGCCGGCCGCGTCGGCCGCCGTGCGGTCCGACGACCCGGGCACGGCGTCGCCGAGCGCGATCTCCTTCGCCGTCGGCAGGTCCTCCTCCATGGGTGGGTCCTTGTGCCGCAGGTGCGAGAACACCGACCACGCGACGGCGACGAGCGGCACGGACACGACCGCGCCGAGGATCCCCGCGAGCAGCGTCCCCGCCGTCACCGCGATCGCCACGACGACCGGGTGCAGCGAGACCTGCTTGCCCATGACGAGCGGCTGCAGGATGTGACCCTCGAACTGCCCGATGAGCGCGATGCCGATCGTCACGACGAGCGCGATGACGATGCCCTTGGCCGCGAGCGCGACGATGGCCGCGATGATCATCGCGAGGGGCGCGCCGATGATGGGGATGAACGCCCCGATGAAGACGAGCACCGCGAGCGGCGCCGCGAGCGGCACGCCCAGGGCTCCCAGGAAGATGCCCGCGAGGATGCCGTCGACGAGAGCGATGATCACGGTGCCCCGGGCGTAGCCGGAGAACGTGTACCAGCCCGCGCCGCCCGCGACCTTCCAGCTGTCGCGCGAGCGGGCCGGGAGCTGGTTGAGGAACCACGTCCACATGTCCTTGCCGCGGGCGAGGAAGAACACCGTGCAGAAGATCGCGAGGGCGATCGCCGCGAACGCCTCGAACACCGAGCCGGCGCTCGCGGCGGCCTGGCTCGCGATGTCGCCGCCGTGCTCCGTGAGCCACTGCCGGCCGTTGTCGATCCACCCGTTGACGTCGTCCGCCGTGATCGTGACCGGCAGCGGGCCGTTCTCGAGGAAGTCGAAGATCTGCTCGATGCCCTGGTCGAACTGCTCCGCGAGGCTCTGCCACTGCCCCGCGACCGAGGTGATGACGTACGTCAGCAGACCGGCGATGAACAGCAGGGCGGAGAGGATCGCGAGCCCCGTGGCCAGACCCCGCGGCATGATCCGCGCGTAGAAGTCCGTGACGGGCCGCAGGACCGACGTGATGACGAGCGCCAGGAAGACGGCCACGAACACGAGCTGCACCTGCGCCGTCGCGAAGAAGATGAGCGCGACGGCCGCGACGATCATGAGCAGGCGCCACGACCAGCCCGCGGTCGTGCGCAGCCACGCGGGCACCGACTCGTCGTACCCGACCACCGACGGGTTGCGTCGCGCCCCGGCCACCTTGCGTGCCGCGCTCGACGCCCCCGCGAGGTGCTTCACCGACGCCGCCGCGCGGTCCGAGCCGGAGCCGGGCCTCGGGGTCGGCGCTGCTGCCACCGGCCGCTGCTCGTCCGTCACACGTGCCTCCGCCCGGTCGTGGCCACCATCCGCCCAGTCTGCCCCAGGTCGTCCCCCCACGCCGGGTACCGCGGTCGGCCCGTCGTCCCACGTCGGCCCGGCACCGACCGGCGACCGCGATGTGAGGACCACGCCCGAACCGTGCTATGTTTTTCCCCGCACCGGAACGGCGGAAACGCCGGGAAGGTCCACTCGTCCGGGTGGCGGAATGGCAGACGCGCTAGCTTGAGGTGCTAGTGCCCTTTATCGGGCGTGGGGGTTCAAGTCCCCCTCCGGACACCGCGTGGCACACCTCGTGCCACGGAGGCCGGGTCAGGAGATTCTTCCTGACCCGGCCTTCTGCGTATCCCGCCGCCTCGGTCCGGCAGGCCTCGCCTCAGCCGCCCGTGTCGGTCCAGGACGCGACGTCGACGCCGCGGTCGTCGGGCGACGCGAGCGACCACCACGTCGAGGCGCGTCAGTCGTCGGACAACGCGAGCGCTCGTCGAACTGGCAGAACACTCCCCCTCGACGCCGCCGGGGCTGACTCCGGCGCGCCCGGCCCGCTGAATCTCCTCGTCGCGAATCGCCGTCCGCGCGCCACGAGATGCGGGGTCGGACGTCCCGCTTTACGGTGACGTGTCCTTTCTGATGCTTTTGAGGCGGTATGCAATGCTCGACGTCCATCACGTCACCTACGGTGCCGTGACCCCGCTCATCTCCTACGTGGCCGCGGTCTCCGGGTCTGCCTGCGGCCTGTCCGCGGTCTCCCGCTCCCGTGTCGACGCGCCGTGGCCCGTGCGCTCGGCGTGGCTGTGGCTGGGGGCCGCGGCCATCGGGGGCACGGGCATCTGGGTGATGCACTTCGTGGCGATGCTCGGGTTCACGGTCACCGGCATGCCGATCCACTACGACGTGCCGCTCACGATCGTCTCCGCGCTGGTCGCCGTGGTGGTCGTGTCGGTCGGCCTGCACCTGGTCATGATGTTCGGCTACCGGCCCCTGCTGCTGGCCGTGGGAGGCGCCGTGGCCGGGCTCGGCGTCGCCGGGATGCACTACCTGGGCATGGCGGCGATGCGCATGCACGGGACGATGCACTACAGCGCGGTCTCCGTCGTCCTGGCGGTGCTCGTCGCGGTCGCCGCCGCGACGGCGGCGCTCTGGCTCTGCGTGCACGCGCGGGGCGGGCTGTCCATGACCGTGTCGGCCCTCGTCATGGGGGTCGCTGTCGCGGGGATGCACTACACCGGCATGTGGGGCGTCTCGGTGACGGGTCAGCCGGGCGCACCGGACGGCGGCGTCCCGATGCTGGACCTGCTCGGTGCCCTCCTCGTCGGGGGCGGCGGCTCCGTCCTACTGCTGGTGTTCGTCGTCGTCGGCTCCCGGACGGAGAGCGAGCGGCAGCGGCACGAGGCATTCCGGGACCGCATGGCGCAGGAGACCGTCTCGGTCGGCAAGTAGCGGCACGCGGGTGCGCCGTCTCTCACGGCCGGCGCGCGCGTGCCCGGTCCTCCGTCTCGAGCACCCGGCGCAGGCCCGTGAAGTCACGCAGGAGGATCCGCGCCAGGACCGCGGTCGGGAGCAGCGCCACCAGCCGGAGCGCCGACGCCACGTCGCCGTGGTAGTCGGCGCGCACGCGCGTCCCGCTGCCGTCGGGCGACGTGACGTACTCGACGCGAGAGTTCCAGGGCGCGGTGGAGTGCCACACGACCCGCAGGTCGGGCTCGACGACCTCGAGCACGTCGGTGAACCGCACCCGGAACGGACCGACGCGGTCGACGGCGGCCCAGCGGCTCCCCACCCGCAGCGGCCCGTCGTCGACCGGGCGGCGGGAGACGACCGCGGGCGCGAACTCCGGCCACCGGCCCGGGTCGGCGAGGTACGGGAAGACGCGCGCCGGCGGGTGGTCGAGGTGGACGTCGAGCGTCACGCGTCGCCACACGGTCCGGTCTCCTTCCGCCGCCCGGCGTCAGACCATCGCCGGCACGGGACGGTCCGGGTAGAGCTCGCGCATCGCGTGGTCGTACCGACGCTTCAGGAGCAGGAGGTACAGCACCCGGACGGGCGCGGGCACGTTCGCGCGGAACCACTCCTCCCGCTCGGCCTCGGGGACGCTCGCGAGCAGCAGGCCGAGCTGCAGCGCCACGAGGTCCTTGCCGAGCTCCTTGCGGTGCTTCACGAGGGTGGCGCGCGTGTGCTCCTCCATGGAGTCCCACTCCTGCTGCGACATCACGTCCCCGGCCACGGGGAGGATCTCCACCTCCTCCTGCCCGAGGTGCGCCGACAGGAGGTCCCGCAGCCCCTCGACGTCGGTCGCGAAGGCGTCGCGGAGCCGCGGGTCGGCCGTGGCCACCCACGGCTCGAGCTGCGGCTCGACCCGCGCGAGGCGCACCGCGACCTCGGCGTGCTGCGCCCGCATCTGGCCGACGTGCAGCGCGCACGCGGGCTCGCGCGCCTCGAGGCGGTCCCAGAGCACCCGGTCCTCGGTCTCGTGGTGCAGGTGCAGCGCGAAGAAGTCGAGGTGGGCGTAGCGGCCCACGACGGCCGAGCGCCCGGTGTCCCCGGGCCGGACCTCGCGGACCAGCACGGGGAGCTCGCGGTAGAGCCAGCGGAAGATCCGGTGGACGAGGAACATGCCCGACGTGTCGCACCCGGGGTGCTGCCCCGCGGGCAGCGGCCCGGGGAGAGGGAGCCTGTCGGTCATCTCGTCCTCCGCCCGTCGGACGACGTCGGTGTCGTCGTGGCGCTCTCCGACGCTACGCCCGCCCGCGGCGTGGCCACAATGCCCGGTCCGCAGGTTCACCCGGGCAGCGAGAAGCCCCGCCGTGTGGAGCGGCGGGGCTTCTCGATCCGCTGTCTCATTCGGATCCCGCCGGCGCTCTCACGCCGGAAGCATGCGTCCAGTCTAGGGCGTCGCGACGGCCGCCTCCGACCCCGGCACGACCGCCTCCTCCCCGAGGAGGAGGTCGCGCCCCCGACGATCTCGGCCGACGGCGGGAGCCGGCGTCCCCGCGCCCGTCCGTAGCGTCGACGACGGCGGTGCCCGAGGACCGGGCGCCCGCGACGACGGGAGGACGCATGATCCAGGTGGAGGCGCTCACCAAGCGCTACGGGCCGACGACGGCGGTGGACGGGCTGACGTTCACGGCACGCCCGGGCACCGTGACGGGATTCCTCGGCCCGAACGGGGCGGGGAAGTCGACGACGATGCGGGTCGTGGTCGGGCTGGAGCGGCCCACGTCCGGCACGGCGACCGTCGACGGACGCCGGTACGCCGACCTCCCGGCGCCGCTCCACGCCGTCGGCTGCATGCTCGACGCGCGGTCCGTGCACCCGGGGCGCACGGCGTTCCGGCACCTGCGGGCCCTCGCGCGGACCCACGGGATCGGCCGCGCCCGCGTGGACGAGGTCATCGGGATGACCGGGCTCGAGAGCGTCGCCGGACGGCGCGCCGGGACCTTCTCCCTGGGGATGGGCCAGCGGCTCGGCATCGCGGGAGCGCTGCTCGGCGACCCCGGGACGCTCCTCCTCGACGAGCCCGTCAACGGCCTCGACCCCGACGGCGTCCTGTGGGTGCGGGGGCTCGTCCGCGGCCTCGCGGCCGAGGGACGGACCGTGCTCCTCTCGTCGCACCTCATGCACGAGCTCGCGCTCTGCGCCGAGCGGGTCGTCGTCATCGGCCGGGGCCGGCTCCTCGCGGACGCACCGGTCCAGGAGCTCGCCGCCGACGCGGGATCCCTCGAGGAGGCGTACCTGCGGCTCACCGCGGGGGCGGTCCAGTACCAGGGCCGCGCCTCCGGCGGGTCCGACCGCGCCGCGGCGGGCGGTGCCCGATGACCGCCGCGACCCCCGCCCCGGTGCGCACTCCCCCGGCCCTGGCGCCGGCCACGCCCCCGGGCCCGACGCTCGCGCGCGTCGTCGGCTCCGAGTGGACCAAGCTCACGAGCCTCCGGTCCTCCTGGTGGGCGGCCGCGCTCACGGTCGCGGTCTCGGCCGCGCTGACCCACCTCTCTGCCCAGGCGTCCTCCGTGGACCCCGGGTTCGACCCGCTGGGATCCCTCACGTCGGGCGTGCTGCTCGCCCAGGTGCCCCCGCTCGTCCTGGGCGTGCTCGTCGGGACGGGCGAGCACAGCACGGGCACGTTCCGCACGACGTTCCTCGCCGTCCCGAGGCGCTGGCCCGTGCTCGCCGCGCAGACCGTCGTCACCGCCGCGTTCGCGCTGCTCACGGCCGTGCTCGCGGTCGGCGCCGCCGTGCTCGCCCTGCTCCCCTCGGCCCGGGCACGCGGCATCGCCCTCGATCTCGCGAGCGACGGCACGCCCCGGATGCTCGGCGGGATGGTGCTCCTGCTCGTCGCGACGGCCCTGCTCGGCCTCGCGCTCGGCGCGCTGCTCCGGCGGCCGGTGCCCGCCCTGACGGTCGCGGTCCTCGTCGTCCTCGTCCTGCCCGTCGCGCTCGTGCTCGCGGCCGACCTGGCGGGCGACCCGCTCGCCGCGTCCGCGGGCGTGCCGCCCGCCCAGGCCGCCGTCAACACCGCCGTGACGTTCCTCCCCGCCGGCGCGGGGTCCCTGCTGACCACCGAGGGCGCCGTCGAGGGTGCGCCCGACCTCGGCGCGTGGGGCGGCGGGCTCGTCCTGGCGGCGTGGGTCGCCGTCCCCCTGACCCTGGCCGGTATCCGCCTCCGCGCGCGGGACGTGGTGTGACGTGGCCGCGACGACGCAGACGCCCGCCGCCCCGCCCGCGAGCCGCTCACCGGTGACCCTCCGCCGGGTGCTCGCGGCCGAGTGGGACAAGCTCACGAGCCTGCGCGCGACGGGCTGGCTCGCCCTCGCGACGGTCGCGGCGTCGGCCGCGAGCGCCTGGGCGCTCGGCCTGTTCGCCCGGCCCGACGACGGCGCGTCCGGCGCGCCCGTGGCCGTCGCCGGGTACGTGCTCACCCAGCTCGGGTTCCTCGTGCTGGGCGCGACGACCGGCGCGGGCGAGTTCCGCACCGGCACGGCGCGCGTCACCTTCGTCGCGGTGCCCCGGCGGGTCCCGGTGCTCGTGGCCCAGGCGCTCGTCACGACGACGGTCGCGGCCCTCACGGCCGCGGTCGCGCTCGGCGCGGCGCTCGCGGCGACCGCCGGGCAGCGCGCGGCGACCGGGCTGGTGCTGGACGTCGCGGACCCGGAGACGGCGAGGCTCCTGGTCGGGTTCGTGCTCTACCAGACCGGGGTCGCGCTCGTCGGGCTCGGGCTGGGGGCGCTGCTGCGCCGACCCGACGCCGCGCTCGTCGCCGGGGTCGTCCTGGTCGTCGTGCTCGACCACCTCCTCGCCACGAACCCCGGCCGGGTCGCCGACACGGCGCGCGCCCTCCTCCCGGGCGCCGGGGCGCGGCTCCTCCAGGCCGACGAGCGGCTCGCCGCGCTCGACGCGACGACTCTGGGCCCGCACGTCGGCCCGTGGGCGGCCGGCCTCGTGCTCGCCGCGTGGGCCGCCGCGCTCCTCGTCGCGGCGGGGTACCGCCTGCGGCGCCATGACGTCACCTGACGTGGACCGGCAGGGATGGGAGAGTGGGCCCATGCCCCTGCCGTCCCCCGCCACGTCCGCGCGCGGGACGACCGACGGCGGCGCGCTCACCGAGACCGACGTCCAGCGGCGCGGGCCGCTCGGCCGGCTGGTCGAGGAGCACCCCCGGGCCGCGGACGCCGCGCTCGTCGCCGGCGTCGTGGCGCTCGGGCTCGTCACCGCGGTCCTCGGGCTCGCGACGGTCGAGGGGTCGACCGGGCTCGGCCTCTTCCGGCCCGACGAGCCCGTCGCCCAGGTGGTCGTCACGGCGTGGCTCGCCGGGGCCGTCCTCGGGGCGACGCTCCTGCTCGCCCGCCGCGCGCGACCGCTCGTCGTCGCGGCCGCGCTCACGGCGCTGGCCGTCGCCTCGCTCGCGACCGCGGGCGTGCTGGGGGTGCTCGGGGTGTGCCTCGCGTGCGCGGTCCACGCCGTGGCGGCCTCCCGCCCGCCGCGCACCGCGTGGCTGACGTGCGCGGCGGTGCTCGCCGTCGTCACGGTGGCGATCTGGTGGTGGCAGGACATCGGCCTCGCCGAGATCCTGCTCTGGAGCGACCCGGTCGTGTCACCGGACGGCGATCCCGTGCGGGGCCTCGCCGAGCCACCCTTCTCCCCCGGCCGCCGGTCCGCGTCCGTCTCCCTCCTGCTCGCGCTCCTGCTCCTCGGCATGGCCACGGGTTCCGGCGCGCGCGCCCGTCGGCTCCACGCCGAGGACCTCACGGAGCGCTACCGGGCCATGGCGCGGGACCGCGACCAGAGCGCCGCGCTCGCCCGCGCGGCCGAGCGCACCCGCATCGCCCGCGAGATGCACGACGTCGTCGCCCACAGCGTCTCGGTGATGGTCGCGCTGTCCGACGGCGCGGGCGCAGCGCTCGACCGTGCACCCGACCGCTCGCGCGAGGCCCTGCGGGAGCTCTCCCGGACGGGGCGCGAGGCGCTGACCGACATGCAGCGCGTGCTCGGTGCGCTCGACCCCGGCGACGAGGAGCCCGTGGCGCCGGACGGGCGGCCCGAGCCGACCGGGACGGACCTCGCGGCCGTCGTCGCACGGTTCCGCGCCGCGGGCGTCCCGGTGACCGCGACCGGCCTCGACGTCCCGCTCCCGGACGACACCTCGCTCCGGCTCGCGGTCGTGCGGGTCGTGCAGGAAGGGCTGACGAACGTCCTGCGGCACGCGCCCGGTGCTCCGACGGCCGAGGTCGAGGTCCGGCGCGGCGCGGACGTCGTCGAGGTCGAGGTCCGCGATTCCGGCGGCACGCGGCCCGGCACGGGCGGCGGGACCGGTCGCGGCATCGTCGGGATGCGCGAGCGCGCGGCCCTGCTCGGCGGCAGCGTCGAGGCCGGCCCGCGACCCGAGGGTGGGTGGGTCGTGCGGGTCGTCCTCCCGTGGTCCGGGCGGGACGCGCCGTGGGACCGGCCGCACGACCGGCCGTACGACGAGGACGACGGAGGGCTCCCGTGACGACCGTGCTGCTCGTGGACGACCAGGCGCTCCTGCGGATGGGCTTCCGGCTCGTGATCGAGTCGGAGCCCGACCTCGAGGTGGTCGGCGAGGCGTCCGACGGCCGGGTGGCGCTCGACCAGGTCGCGGCGCTCGCCCCGGACGTCGTCGTCATGGACGTCCGGATGCCCGGCATGGACGGCATCGAGGCGACGCGACGCGTCGTCGCGGAGCACCCCGCGACGCGCGTGCTCGTGCTGACGACGTTCGACGTCGACGAGTACGCGTTCGCCGCGCTGCGCGCGGGCGCGAGCGGGTTCCTGCTGAAGAACGCCCGCCCGGACGACCTCGTCGAGGCGATCCGTACCGTCGCGGCAGGGAGCTCGGTCGTCGCGCCCCGGGTGCTGCGCCGCATGCTCGACCTCTTCGCCCCGCACCTGCCCGTCGGGGACCGGCCGGCGGACGACGGCGTCGACCCGCGTCTGCGGTCGCTCACGCCCCGCGAGCTCGACGTGCTGCGGTGCGTGGCCGACGGCCTGTCCAACGCCGAGATCGCCGAGCGCCTCGTGCTGTCGTCGACGACGGTCAAGACGCACGTGGGCAACCTCCTCGCCAAGCTCGGGGTCCGGGACCGCGTCCAGGCCGTGATCGTCGCCTACGAGAGCGGCCTGGTCGGCTCCCGCCGCTGAGCGGCACCGCTCTGCGTCGCTGCCGCGTTCACCCCCGACGGGTGAGGCTCCGCCCCGGGTCCGCTGCGACCGTGGTGCCGAGCGCCGGAGAGGAGCCCACGATGACGGCTGCGCAGATCCCCCGACAGCAGGTCCCTGCCGCCACGGGCCCGTGGCACACCGCGTCGACGCAGGCCGTGTGCGCGGCGCTGGACGTCGACCCGGCGGTCGGGCTGACGACGGCGCAGGTCGCCGAGCGGCGCGCCCGGTACGGGCCGAACGCGCTCGCGGAGGAGCGCAGGGAGAAGCCGTGGCAGGCGTTCCTGCGCCAGTACCGGGACCTCATGCAGCTCGTCCTCGTCGGGGCGGCGGTCGTGAGCATCATCGCGCTCGGCGACGTCACGACGGGCGTCGTCGTGCTGGGCCTCACCGTGCTCAACGCCCTCATGGGCCTGCACCAGGAGGGCAAGGCCGCCGAGAGCGTCGCGGCGCTGCAGCAGATGCTCGTCATGACGGCCACGGTGCGCCGCGACGGACGCCAGGAGCAGGTGCCCGCGGAGGAGCTCGTGCCGGGCGACGTCGTCGGCTTCGAGGCCGGGAGCAAGATCCCCGCGGACGGGCGGCTGCTCGTCGCGGCGTCGCTGGAGATCGAGGAGGCGGGGCTGACCGGCGAGAGCACCCCGGTCGCCAAGGGCGTCGAGACGGTCGTCGCCGAGGACGCGCCGCTCGGCGACCGCACCGACATGGCGTACATGAACTCGCAGGTGACGCGCGGGCGCGGCGAGATGGTCGTCACGGCGACGGGCATGACGACCGAGGTGGGCCGCATCTCCGGGATGCTCAGCGGCGTCGAGCAGGACAAGACGCCGCTCACGCGCCAGCTCGACCGCATCACCGTGATCATCACGGTCATGGCGGCGATCGCCCTCGTCGTCGTCGTGGTCCTGGGCCTCGTGCGCGGCGAGGACTTCGACAGCCTGTTCGTGGTCGGGATCAGCCTGGCCATCGCCGCGATCCCGACGGGTCTCCCGGCCGTGGTGACGATGCTGCTGTCGCTCGGCACGCGGCGGCTCGCCGAGGAGGGCGCGATCGTCAAGCGCCTCAAGTCGGTCGAGACGCTCGGGTCGACCTCCGCGATCTGCTCGGACAAGACCGGGACCCTCACGCTCAACCAGATGACCGCGCGCCGCCTCGTGCTCGCGGGACGCCGGTTCTCCGTCGACGGCGAGGGCTACTCCACGACCGGCCGCATCCTCGCGGCCGCCGGCTCGACAGACGTGCCGCTCGAGCCCGTCGCGCTGCCCCTCGCGCTCGCGAGCGACGCCGTCGTGCGCGACGGCGAGTGCATCGGCGACCCCACCGAGGGCGCCGTCGTCGTCCTGGCGGCGAAGGCGGGCCTCGACGTCGAGGAGACGCGCGCCGAGCACCCGCGCGTCGCGGAGGTCCCGTTCGACGCGGCGTACAAGTTCATGGCGACGTTCCACGAGATCGACGGCGCGTTGACGTGCTTCGTCAAGGGCGCCCCGGACGTGCTGCTCGCCCGGTCGAGCCGGTACCTCACCGCCGACGGCGGGTCGGCACCGCTCGACGACGACGCGCGGTCGCGCGTGGTGGCGGAGAACGACGCCCTCGCGGGCGAGGGCATGCGCGTGCTCGCGGTGGCGCGGCGTGCCGTGGGCCGCGACGAGCTCGCGGGCGAGCTCCTCGACGCGGTGCGCGACCTCGAGCTGGTCGCGCTCGTCGGGATCGTCGACCCGCCGCGCCGGGAGGCGCGCGACGCCATCGCGGAGTGCCGCGACGCCGGCATCCGCGTGCGGATGATCACGGGCGACCACGTCACCACCGCGGCGGCGATCGCCGGGCAGCTCGGCATCGAGGGCCGCGCGCTGACCGGGGCCGAGTTCGCCGCGATGTCCGACGCGCAGCTCGAGGCGGAGGTCGGCGAGATCGGGGTGGTCGCGCGGGTCGCGCCGGAGGACAAGGTGCGCCTCGTCGACGTGCTCAAGCGCACCGGCGACGTGGTCGCGATGACGGGCGACGGCGTCAACGACGCGCCCGCGCTCACCCGCGCGGACATCGGCGTGGCGATGGGCATCACCGGAACCGAGGTGACCAAGGACGCCGCGGAGATGATCCTCACCGACGACAACTTCGCGACCATCGTGGCCGCCGTGGAGGGTGGCCGCGGGCTCTACGACAACCTCATGAAGTACATCCGCTTCCAGATGGTCGTGCTCGTCGGCTTCATCCTCACGTTCGTGGGCGCGGGCGTCTTCACGGTCGCGGGCGGCACGCCGCTCACGCCGCTCCAGATCCTCTGGGTGAACTTCGCGATCGACGTGCTCCTCGCGATCGGCCTCGGCTTCGACGCCGCGACGCCCGGCCTCATGCGCCGCCGGCCACGGTCTCCCGCCGAGCCCGTCATCGGGCGTGGGCTCGGGGTCCGGCTCGCCGTCGGCGGCGTCCTCATCGCCGTCGGCTCGCTCGTCGCCGTCGCCTGGGGCGAGGCCGACGCCGACCTGGCGGTCGCGACGACGATGGGCCTCACCGCGATGTCGCTCCTGCACGTCGTGGCCGCGCTCGAGTGGCGCGACCCGCGGGCGAGCATCCTCTCGTTCGAGACCCTCGCGAACGGGCGGTTCGTCGTGCTGCTGCTCGCGTCGCTGGGGCTGACGTTCCTCGTCACGACCCTCGACGGCCTGCAGCGGATCTTCGGCACCGTCGACCTCGACGGGGGCCAGTGGGGCGTGTGCGGCCTCGTCGCGCTCGGGTTCCTCGTCCTGGCCGAGCTCGGCAAGCTCGTGCTCCGGCAGGTGGACCGGCACCGGGGCGCGCCCGCCGACTCCGGCGCCTCCGCCCAGGTCTCGCGCGCCCGGGTCTGAGGGCTCCGGGTCAGGGCACGACGCCGAGCTCGCGGCCCCTGCGGACCGCGTCGCGACGCGAGCTCACGCCGAGCTTGCGGTAGACCGACTTGAGGTGCGCCTTGACGGTGTTCACCGAGACGAAGAAGTCCTCGGCGATCTCGACGTTGCTGGCCATCGAGGGCAGCACGGCGAGGATCGCCAGCTCGCGCTCCGTGAGGGGCTCGACGAGCGGGGCGGGCTCCGGCGCCCGGTCCGCCGGGTCGAGGTGGGCGCGCAGCCGCCCGGCGAGCGCGTCGTCGCGTGCCGTGACCGCGCGGGCGAGCGCCGGACGCAGCTCGCGCACGACGAGGGTGAGGAACGGGCGCGCGACCTGCTCGACGGCGGCGAGGTCCAGGGCGCGGGCCAACGGGACCTCGACGCGGCGGGTGCCCGCCCGCGCCAGGGCGGACGCCTCGACGAGCGCCGCCTCGACCCGCACGACGTCGTCCACCTCGTCCTCCCCCGCGTCCACGAGCCCGGCGACCGCGCGCAGCGCGGCCCCGGTCCGCCCCGTGGCGAGCAGCTCGCGCGCGCCGCACACGGCCACGACGGCGGCCGTGCCCAGCCCCTCCCGCCGGACGCGCACCGGCAGCGCGGGCTGCGTCCCGTCGTCGAGCAGGCGGACCGCGGCGGTCGCCCGGACCCACAGGTCGGCGAGCACCGGCGGCGTCGCGACGGGCCCGAGCGCGTGGTCGGCCGCGACCAGCGCGTGCCGCGCGGCCCCGGCGTGCCCGCGGTCCGCCGCCGCGAGGGCCTGGAGGAGCCGGACGGCCGCCTCGGACGCCGGCTCGCGGCCCCCGGCGTCGGCCGCCAGCGCGTGCGCGAGCTCGCGGTCGAGAGCGGAGTCCGACGCACGCAGGTACCGCACCCACGCCCGGGCCGCATGCGCCGGGCGCGCGTGGGCGTACCCGTCCCAGCCCCGGGGCTCGGCCTCCGCGACCACCGAGCGCGCGGCCGCCTCCCCCTCGTCGAGCCGGCCCTCCGCGACCGCGAGGAGCGACGCCGCTGCCCGCGCCCCGAGGACGAAGAGCTGGGGTGCCCGCCAGTCGCGACCGGGAGGCGGTGCGAGCGGGAACGAGGCCGTCGCCGGCTCGGTGCCCACCGAGCACCACGCGAGGCCCGCGGCGCGGTGGGCCTGCGCGAGGCTGCGGTAGGTGTCGAGCGCCGGGAACGGATACGGCGCCGCGTCCGCGGTCGCGAGGGCGGCGCCGGCCGCCGTCGCGAGGGCGCGCACGTCGCCCGTCGCGCGCGCGATCGAGGCGTCGAGCAGCTCCAGGAGCACGGCCGCGGCCGGCTGCTCGACAGGGTCGAGGAGGTCACGCGCCGTCGCGACGTGCCGACGGGCGGCGTCGTACCGCTCGTCGACGTACGCCAGCGCGCCCGCGCACAGGTGCAGCCGCGCGTCGACGCCGATCGTCGCGTAGGGCACGCGCCGCAGGACGTCCGCGACGGTATCGCGGTGGGGGCCCGCGAGCTGGGCGGCCGTGCCCTCCACGAAGACCTCGCCCACGAGGGTCCAGTCCTCGGCGGCGGCCGCGTGCTCGAGGGCCTGCACCGCCTCGCCGTCGCGCGCGAACCAGCGGGCCGCCGCCCGGTGGGCGTCGCGGAGGCAGGCAGGGTCCTCGGCCCGGAGCTGGCTCAGGAGCATCTCGCGCAGGAGCGGGTGGTACCGGTACCAGGTGCGGCGCTCGCCCGCCGCCGTGACGAAGCCGTCGGCCGCGGCCAGGCCCGGGAGCAGCCGCTCTGCCGGCGCCCCCGGGTCGAGGGCCGACGCGAGGTCGGCGCACACGGCCGAGGCGACGCTCGTGCGGAGGAGGAAGCGCCGGACCGTCGGCTCCTGGCGGTCGAGGACCTCGGCCAGGAGGAACTCCGCCGCCGAGCGGTCGGCGCGCGCGCGGCTCGCGGCGTCGTCCGCCTCGACCCGTAGGCGGACGCCGACCGCCCAGCCGCCGGTCTCGTCGAGGACGCGGCCCACCGCGGCCGGGGACAGCGGTCGGCGGTGGGACGCCGCGAGCGTCGTGACGGACGTGGCGTCGAACGCGAGGTCCGCGGCACCGACCTCGGCGACCTCGCCCTGCGCGCGCAACCGCTGCAGCCGCACCAGCGGGTCGACGCGCGTGAGCACGACGAGATGCAGGGGCAGCGGGTAGCGCAGGAGGTCGTCGACGGTCGCCGCGACGTCGGGGCGCGCCGCGTGGTGGAAGTCGTCGAGCACGAGGACGACCGGCTCGGGCAGCTGCTCGACCGCGGAGAGGACGCGCCGCAGGAGCGCCGACGAGAGCCGGGGCGGGACGACGAGCGTCTCGAGCGGGTGCCCCGGGGGGACCGCGCCCGCGGCGCGGAGCGCGGAGAGGACGTCCGCCCAGAACGCCGCGGGCTTGTCGTCGAACGGCTCCAGGGTGAGCCACGCGACCCGCTGCCCGGTGCCGCCGCGCGCCCACCGCGCCACGGCGGTGGTCTTGCCCCAGCCCGGGCCGGCGGACACGAGCGTCAGGCGCCGCGCCACCGCGGCGCCGACGAGCGCCTCGACCCCGGGGCGAGGAAGCGTCGAGGCGGGGAGCGCCGGGACCGCGGTCCGGGCACGCAGCACCTCGAAGGCGTCGGACCGCGCGACGTCCTCGTGCTCGGCGCGTGGCTCGACCGAGGTCATGAGGGCAGGATATTCCCGGGTCCCGGGAGGCGCAGGGCGAGCGCGGGGCGGACGGCCGTCAGGCCGGCCCGGCCCCGGTCCCCGGGTCGACGGCTCCGCTCACGGACGAGCCCGTCGGCGCGGCGACCGCGGGTGGTCGGGCGAGGATCTCGACCACGACGAGCACGAGACCCGCGACGAGCGCGACACCGACCACGAGGCCCGGCGTGAGCGAGCCGGCGAGCAGGAGGACGAGCGCCGCGACGCCGATGACGACGACGCGCACGAACGTCTTGTGCCGCCCGAGCCAGTCGCCCACCGGACCCGCCGAGACCCCGCGACCCTCGCCCCAGCCGCGCACGGTGGCGCCCAGGCGCCCGAGCCCCGCACGCAGGCTGCGCGCGGACTCGCTCGGTCCGCCGAGGTACGCGGCGAGCGCGACGACGAGGCCGAGCACCCCCACGGTCCGCAGCGTGAGGCGCAGGTACCCGACCGCCTGGTCGAACACCACCTCGGCCGCGTCGAGCCGCAGCACCTGCCCGGAGAGCGCCCCGAGGTACAGGCCGCGCGCGACCGCGAGGCCGACGCCCAGGGCGACCATGGCCCCCGTCAGCACGAGCCCGGCGACGACGAGCGCACGCGACCGCCGGTTCGCCACGAGGACCCCGGCGGCGAGCAGCCCGAGCACGACCCACGGCAGCCACGTCGTGAGGGTGACGATCTGCGCGTACCGGTTCTGGAGCATGACGAGCTCGGCGGACTGGGCGATGGTGAACGTCGCGTCGACCGACGGGATGCGTGCGGCCACGTCCAGCCCGCGGTCGACGAGCCGCTCCTTGAGCAGGTCGATCAGGCCGGAGAGCTGGATGCTGAGGCGGCCGTCGTCGACCTGGAGGATGTCTCCGTCCTCGCCGCGCATGACCGAGACGAGCTGCTGGTGCGCCACGCGGTTCGCCTGGAGCCAGGCGCCCTCGAACGCGTCGCTCTCCACGAGCCGCGTCGCGGTCTCGTGCACGAGCGACTCGACGCCGCTCTGGAGCGGCGCCTCGAGCGCGGCGAGCGCCTGGGTCGCGCGCGGCGGGACGTCCCGCTCCTCCAGCCCTCCGACGAGGTCGTCGACGAGCGCCCCGACGTCGATGCGGGACATGACCTCCTCGGTGAGGCGTCCCGCGACGGCGGACTGCACGACCGGGTCCGCGGCGAGCGGACCGACGGTCGCGACGTACCGGTCGGTGTCGGTCAGCTCGCGCTGCGCCCACGCCGAGACCGCGCCCAGCGGCGCGAGGAGCGCCCCCAGGGTGATGAGCACGGCGCACGCCACGGCCCGCAGGCGGCGCCGGGGGTGGCGCGCGGCCGTCGGTGCCTCGGCGCCCGCGCCCTGGCCGGCCCCGCCACCCGGCGACGGCCGTTCCCCGAGCCGGCGCCGCAGCTCCGCGTTCTCGCGCTCCAGCGCGGCGAGGCGCGCCGCCACGTCGTCGGTCGCGGTCCCCGACCCGGTCCCCGGCGCGGGCTCGCTCTGGTCGGTCATCCCCGGCCCCTCAGGCGAGCGCCCGCGCCTTGAGGCGCGCGAACTCGTCCGCGTCGATCGTCCCGGCGTCGTAGAGCGCCTTCGCGTCCGCGATCTCGCTCGCGGGCGAGCGGCCCGTGCCCGCGGTCGCCCGGACGTAGTCGTCCATCACCTGACGTCGCGCGCGGTCCTCCTCGGCGTGCCGCTCGGCCATGCCACGCCCCCGGGCGATGACGTACACCAGCGCCGACACGTACGGGACGACGATCAGGGCGACGACCCACAGCGCCTTCCACCAGCCGCTGAGCGCCCTGTCGCGGAAAAGGTCGGCCACGATCTGGAACAGCACGACGAGGTAGGCGATGAAGAAGAACCACCACACCATGAGCCAGAACCAGTCCCAGAAGCCGTCCATCGGGCACCTCTCGTCTCAGGTCGCGAACGTTCGCGATGCTCCCACTGTGGGTCGCGGGGCGCCACCGGTGCTCACCCGCCGGGGGTAGTCGCCCGGCGCACCCACCCGGGTGCCACCCGCACCGGGTGATCCGCGTCGCCCGGTCCACGCGCATCCTGGGGCGACGTGGGCGAGCCGGGAGAGGCACATGGACGGCACGACGATGGTCGAGGTGACGGTGCTGGGCCCGGTGGCGCTCCCTGCTGCCGACCTGGCCGAGCTGGGGGTGCGGCGGACCGCGGAGTGCACGCTGCTCGAGGCGACCGTGCGCGACCAGGCCGCGCTCTACGGACTGCTCCAGCGTCTCGCCGCGCTCGGTCTCGAGCTCCTCGAGCTGCGCACCGCGGCGCCCGGGCAGCGGGCCGACGTGGAGGTCGTCGTCCGTGGCCCCGTGGGCGCGCTGGTCCAGGAGATGCTGCGCGACGTCGGCCGGGCCCTGCCGGGGTCCCTCACCTCCTACCGGCTCCGGGACACCGACCTGGCGGGCCTCCTCGCGGTCGTGGCGGACCTGGGTCCGCAGGCGGTCGACGACGAGTCGCCGGTCTCGGCGATGGACGCGAAGATCGCCCAGCTCCGCGAGCTCGCGGCGCTGCGCGACCAGGGCGTGCTCACGGACACCGAGCTCGCGGAGCAGAAGGCGCGCATCCTCGGGCGCTGACCCGTCGGCCGTCCGCGCCGCGGCCCTGCGACGTTGCGCGAGCGCGTATCCCTTGACACTCGGAAAGCGCCTTCCCTACGCTGCGAGGGTCGCGCGCACGGACGTGCAGCTCGAGCCGGACGGAGAGCAGGACGCGGCGGTCGAGGGGCCGCCACCGACCGCGCGCGCGACCCGTGCGGACCTCCGCCGCGACGATGCGGCCGCGGGACCCGACGGCGTGCAGGAAGCGACCCGGCGACGGACGGCCGGCGGGTCGGGAGACATGACAGCGCTCACCGGTGTGTCGTGCCAGCACCATCCGACGAAGTGGAGCAGACGATGACGTCTACGCATTCGAGCCGACGAGGGAGGACGGCGCTCGCCGTCGCCCTCGCGGCGGTCCTGGGAGGGACCCTCCTCGTGCCACCCGCGGCCGCAGAGGTCGCCGAGGACGAGTTCACCGAGATCCTCAGCTTCGAGGGCTACCAGCGCACCGCCCTCAACGGCCAGGACGGCTGGTCGGCCTCGGCCGCGGCCCGGGTCGTCGCGGACCCGCTCAACGGCAACAACCAGGTCCTCGAGATGGTCGGCGGCACCCAGCGCGCCCACCGCGCGGTCCCCGGGATCGCCGACGGCACGACCGGGACCGTGTTCTTCCGCTTCATGCGGACCGGCAGCGTCGACACGTCGTTCGGCATCACGGACAACGACGCGCCGTCCGACTACGCGCACAGCCGCGCGTACGTGAACAACCAGAACAACGACGTGATGCTCGTGCGGGACGGCGGCGCCTTCAAGCCCGCCGGCGTCTGGTCTCGGGACACGTGGCAGTGCGTGTGGATCGTCGCCGACAACGCGACGGACAAGGTCAGCGTCTACAGCCAGGGCGGCCCGTACGAGGAGATCACCCGGCTGCCCGAGGGCACGGAGCAGCAGTTCGGCTTCCGCCAGGGCGTCACCTCGGCGCTCGACCGGTTCTTCTGGATCAACGGCGCCAGCAGCGCGGGCCGCCTCATGCTCGACGACGTCGCGGTCGACACGGCGGGGCAGAACCTCGCGATCCCGACGGGCAACCCCGCCGACTGCGCCGCGGGCGGCACCACGCCGAACGAGCCGCTGCTCAACCCGCTGCCCGACCCGACGCCGTCGACCCTCGGCATCGAGGTGACGGAGCTGGCCCAGCTCCCGGCGTCGCAGACGACCCCGGCGACGCAGGACCCGCGCCTCGTGCGCCACAACCGCATCACGCACCTCGACGAGATCCCGGACGGCTCGGGCCGCCTCATGGTGCCGGACAACAACGCGGTCCTCTACACCGTGGACAAGGACACGGGCGCCTACGTGCCCTACCTCGACGTGCGCCAGCAGTTCCTCGACAACTTCCACAACAGCGCAGGCCTGGGCACCGGCCTCGGCTCCGCCGAGTTCCACCCCGACTTCGCCGAGAACGGGCTGTTCTACACGGTGCACACCGAGGGCGGCACGGCGCTGACGGAGGACACCCCGGACTACCCCGCGTACGGCAACACCCAGTTCCACAGCGTCGTCACCGAGTGGAAGGCGACCGACCCGTCCGCCCCGGTCTTCGCGGGCACGAGCCGCGAGGTCCTGCGCGTGCCGTTCGCCGGCCGCGTGCACACGGTGCAGCAGATCGCGTTCAACCCCACGGTCACCGAGGGGGACGCCGACTACGGCAACCTCTACGTCCTCGTGGGCGACGGCGGCAACGGCGTCGGCAACGGCAACCCGCAGAACCTCGCGACGCCGCAGGGCAAGGTCTTCCGCATCGACCCGCTCGGCACGAACGCCGCGAACGGCCGGTACGGCATCCCGGCGGACAACCCGTTCGTCGGCACGCCGGGCGCGCTGCCGGAGATCTACGCCGTCGGCCTGCGCGACCCGCACCGCATCAGCTGGGACCCCGAGGGCGACCACACGATGTACCTCGGGCACATCGGCGAGTGGCAGGTCGAGTCGGTGTACGCCGTCGAGCCGGGCGACAACTTCGGCTGGTCCGTGCGCGAGGGGTCGTTCCTCGCCGACAACCGGCAGATCTACCCGCTGCCCGCGAACGACGCCGAGAACGGCTTCACCTACCCCGTGGCCGCCTACGACCACAACCGCGACCCCGGTCAGACCGGCGACGCGGGCGTCGCGCTCAACGGCGGGTTCGTCTACCGCGGCGACATCCCCGAGCTGCGCGGACGCTACCTCTTCACGGACCTCGTGCGCGGCTGGGTGCTGGCCACCGAGGCGGACGAGATGGTCCGCAACGACGGCGACCTCGAGGACTTGGCCGAGATCGAGCACCTGCGCGTGTTCGCCGACGGCGCGGAGACGACCTTCCAGGAGCTCGTCGGCGACCAGCGCGTCGACCTGCGCTTCGGGTCCGACGCCGACGGCGAGCTCTACCTGATCTCGAAGGCCAACGGGAAGATCTGGCAGGTCACCGGCGCGCGGCGCGTCGGGGCGTCCTCGCCCGTCGTGCTCCCCGAGCTCGCCGGGAACGTCGCGGCGCACTACGACTTCGACCACCCGGTCGCGGGCTCGACGACGTGGGAGGCGGACCAGGGCTGGTCCGGCACGAACATCCAGCTCGTCAACGGCGGGGTGGAGATGCGCGTGGCCGACCGGGCCTACCCGGGCGCGGGCGAGGCGCTGCAGACGCAGCAGATGAGCCCGCTCACGGCGTCGAACGACGACTGGAAGGCCGGCGTCTACGACCCCGCGGGCGTGGACTCGCTCGGGGCGTTCGCGGACGCCGACGAGATCTCCGTCATGGGCTGGTTCAAGCCGACCGGCGAGCACCCCGCCCTCAACTCCGGCACGGCGAACCCCGACGACCGCTACAACGCGATCGGCCTCGCCGGGGTGCTGACCGGGGACTCCGACGGCCACGCCGTGCGCGCGCTGCTCGAGGTCATCACCGTCGGTGACGAGCTCAAGCTCGTGGCCCTGGGGCGTCGCGTCGACGGCGGCGGCTCGTGGACGTTCGCGGCCGACCTCCCGTGGGACCAGATCCTCGAGCGCAACCGCTGGGTCCACCTCGCGGCGACGTTCGACTTCGCGGGCGGCGAGATGAAGCTCTACATGAACGGCGAGGAGCTCGAGGGCCGGTACACGGCCTCGAACCCCTGGGGTGCCGGCTCCACCTCCCCGACCGACCCGCGGGGGATCAAGATCGGCGGCAGCTTCCCGCAGGACACGCGGGAAGCCAACCCGTTCCACGGCCGCATGGACGACCTCATGTTCCTCGACACCGTCCCGACGCCGGAGCAGGTCGCGGCGCAGTACGCCCGGTTCGGCGCGCAGCCGGTCGAGCCGCCGGCGCCGCCGTCGTGCGCACCGGCGGGCGAGCCGGTCACGGACGTCATGGCCGCCGAGAACTGGGCGCCCCGCACGCCGTCGAAGTGGCAGTTCCCCGGCGACGCGATCGTCCTCGCCCAGGCGGGCGACAACCCGAACGACGGCATCCGCCGGCCGTTCGAGTACGCCGTCCTCACCGAGGGCCCCGAGCTCGGCTCGTTCGCGCTCGACGCCGAGGTGAAGCTCGACGCCCCGGCGTCGGTGAACAACCGGGACGTGATCGTGGTGTTCGGCTGGCAGTCGGACACGCAGTACTACTACGCCCACCTGTCGCAGGACAACACGATCTACGCCCACAACGGCATCTTCAAGGTCGACGGCAAGGACCGGGAGCGGATCGACGACCAGTGGGACGGCGCGGTCGGGGCTCCCCCGGCGGTCACGGACGAGGAGTGGCACGACGTGCGCGTCGTGCGCTGCGCGGACAGCGGCGACATCGCCGTGTACCTCGACGGCCTCGACACCCCGCTCCTCACCGCGAACGACACGACGTTCACCGAGGGACGTGCCGGCTTCGGGTCGTTCGACAACACCGGCAGCCTGCGCGACCTCGTGGTCACGCCGGCCGCGGAACCGGCCGAGGTCGAGCTCGACGTGGCGGTCTCGCCGCGCTGCCTCGCCGGCAAGGCGTACCTCGCCGTCGCGGCGACGAACGCGTCCGACGTGCCGGCCGACGTGACCCTGACGACCGCCTTCGGGTCCCGCACGGTGGCTGACGTCCAGCCCGGCCAGGCCGCCTACCAGTCGTTCGCGTCGCGGGCGACCGCCCTCGACGCGGGGTCGGTCACGGTCTCCGCGACGGCCACGGTCGACGGCGAGGAGGTGTCGAGCGAGGTGGTCGTCGAGCACGCGGCGCACACCTGCGGGTGACGCCCGGCTCGTGGCCCGGGGGTCCTGACCCCCGGGCCTGACCGCACGAACCGCCCCGGCTCCGTCCAGGCTGCGTCCGACCAGCCCGCGGGACCGGGGCGGTCCGTGCGTGCGGACCGCGGCCGCCGGCGGTCACCCGGCCGCGAGCGCCGCCCCACCGCGCCGGAGCGCGAGGACGAGCGAGCCGGCGACGAAGTAGTCCTCGTCGACCTCGTGCCGCGCCTCCCGGACCGCCCGGCGCAGGTCCTCCGCGCGGGCCGCGAGGGTGCGCAGCGCCGCCTCGTCCGCGGGCACCGCGGAGACGGAGCGCAGCGCGGCGGCGTAGGCGTCGAGCGCACGGGCCGCGAGCGGCCGCAGCCGAGCCCCGAGGGCCAGGTCGTCGCGTCCCTCGCGCTCCCACTCGACCAGGAGCCGGACGAGCGACCCCACGACGTCGGCCGACACCTCCAGCTCCTGCGAGCGCCGCACCTGCGAGACCGCCCAGTCCCGGTGCCGGCGCAGGCGGAGGTTCGCCCGCGCGGCCTCGCGCGTGCGTGCGACGGCGTCGCGCGCACGGACGAGCGTCGGGTCCACCTCGCGGCGGCGTTCCTCCCACTCCTCCGCGGACGGCGGCCGGTCGCCGTCGAGCCCGTCCGCGAGCGCCTCGACCTGGTCCGCGAGCGTGTCGCGCAGCCCGTCGAGCGCGTCCTCCGTGGGGGTGAGCGGCAACGGGGGGACGAGGAGGTTGATCCCCACGCCGATGGCGGCGCCGACGACGACGAGACCGGCATAGGCACCGACGAACTCGACCTTGGCCGCGTTGCCGATGATGAGGACGAACAGCGCCGACGTCACCGCCCACGTGCCCATCTCGCCGAAGCGGCGCCACCCCGCGCACAGGAGCGCGAGCCCCACGACGAGCGCGACGGACAGCGCGCTCGGGGAGAGGACGAGGTCGACGCCACGCGCGATGGCCGCGCCGACGAGGATCGCGAGGATCGCCTGGGCGGACTCGCGGACCGAGCGGGCGAGGGTGCTCGTCGTCGCGACGACGGCGCCCAGCGGCGCGTAGTACGGGTAGTCGGAGAAGGGCTCGGGCGCGAGCACGCCGACGAACCAGGCGAGCGCGGCCGCGACGGCCCCCTTGACCGCGAGCGACCACCGGGGGTGCCGCACCCAGCGCCGGGCCGCGGCGGCGACCGCACGGCGCGCCCAGGTGGGCCCCTCCCCGTCGGGCCCGTGCGGGGCCGCCCGGTCGTCCGTCGTCACGAGCACGAGGATCGCCCCTCGTGCCGGCACCCGCACGTCGCCTCCCCACGGCGGCCCGGGGTGTGAGCGGGAGGGGCCGGTGCTTCACTGGCGGCGTCGGTGCAGAGTCCCGCCGACGCCGTCGGGCACGGTGGCGTCTCGGGCGTGCTGACGCCGCCGCGGTCGGCACGACGACCACGGAAGGACGACGACCCATGCGAGCACTGACCTGGCAGGGACGCGAGAGGGTGAGCGTCGAGGACGTGCCGGACCCGCGCATCGAGGAGCCGACGGACGCGGTCGTGCGCGTGACGTCGACCGCGATCTGCGGCTCCGACCTGCACCTGTACGGGGTGCTCGGGATGTTCCTCGACGCGGGCGACGTCCTCGGTCACGAGGCGATGGGCGTCGTCGAGGAGGTCGGCCCGGAGGCCGGGGGCCTGCAGGTCGGCGACCGCGTCGTGGTCCCGTTCACCATCGCGTGCGGGCGCTGCTGGATGTGCGAGCGCGGCCTGCAGACCCAGTGCGAGACGACGCAGGTGCGCTCCCAGGACAAGGGCGCCGCGCTCTTCGGGTACACCAAGCTCTACGGCCAGGTTCCCGGCGGGCAGGCGCAGTACCTGCGCGTGCCGCAGGCGCAGTACGGACCGATGGTCGTGCCCGACGACGGCTCCCCGGACGAGCGCTACCTCTACCTGTCGGACGTCCTGCCCACCGCGTGGCAGGCGGTCGAGTACGCCGACGTCCCGCCCGGCGGCACGGTCGTGGTCCTCGGCCTCGGCCCTATCGGGCAGATGTCGGCCCGGATCGCGCTCCTCCGCGGAGCGTCCCGCGTCGTGGGCGTCGACCTCGTCCCCGAGCGGCGCGCGATGGCCGAGCGGCACGGCGTCGAGACCCTCGACCCGTCCGCCGTCGACGACCTCGCCGTGGCGGTGCGCGACCTCACCTCGGGCCGCGGCGCCGACTCCGTCATCGACGCGGTCGGCATGGAGGCCCACGGCTCCCCTCTCGCCGAGGCCACGCAGAAGGTGGTGGGCCTGCTGCCGGACCTGCTGTCGGCGCCCCTCACCGAGCGCGCCGGGGGCGACCGCCTCGCCGCCCTCTACACGGCGTTCGACCTCGTCCGCCGCGGCGGCACGGTCTCGATCTCGGGCGTCTACGGCGGTGCCAAGGACCCGTTGCCGATGATGCAGCTCTTCGACAAGCAGCTGACGCTGCGCATGGGCCAGGCGAACGTGCGCCGGTGGACCGACGACGTCCTCCCCCTCGCGGCCGACGTCTCCGACCCGCTCGGCGTCCTGGACCTGCGCACGCACCGGCTCCCGCTCGAGTCCGCGCCCGAGGCGTACCGCACGTTCCAGCGCAAGGAAGACGGCTGCATCAAGGTCGTGCTCGACCCGTGGGCCTGACCACCGTCGAAGCCGTCGTCGTCGGCGCGGGGCCCAACGGTCTCGTCGCCGCGAACGCGCTCGCGGACGCGGGCTGGGACGTCCTCGTCCTGGAGGCGCAGGAGACGTACGGCGGCGCGGTCCGCTCCGCCCAGGTCGCCGCGCCGGGGTTCGAGACGGACCTCTTCAGCGCGTTCTACCCGCTCGCGGCCGGGTCGCCCGTCGTCCGGGGGCTCCACCTGGAGGACCACGGGCTGTCGTGGTCGCGCGCACCGGACGCCCTGGCCCACGTACTGGACGACGGTCGGGCCGCCGTCCTGCGCGAGCGGGCGGTGGACACCGCCGCAGGGCTGGAGGAGTTCGCGACCGGGGACGGCGACGCGTGGCTCGAGCTCGTCGCGGGCTGGGACCGCGTGCGCGACCCGCTCCTGGACGCGCTCTTCAGCCCCCTGCCCGCGGCGGGGCCGGTGCTGCGCGTGCTGCGCCGCCTCGGGGCTGCGGGGACGCTCGACCTCGCGCGCCTGGCCGTGCTGCCCGTGCGCCGCCTCGCCGACGAGACGTTCCGCGGCGAGGGCGGCGGCCTGCTCCTCACCGGCAACGCCATGCACGCCGACGTCCCGCCCGACGCCGCCGGCAGCGGCGTGTTCGGCTGGCTGCTCGCGATGCTGGGTCAGGACGTGGGCTTCCCCGTCCCGACGGGCGGCGCCGGGCGCCTCCCGGACGCGCTCGTCGCCCGGCTGCGCGCCCGCGGCGGGGACGTCGTCACCGGCGCGCGGGTCGACCGGGTGCACGTGGTGCGGGGCCGCGCGGTCGGCGTGAGCACGGCCGACGGTCGGCACGTGCGGGCGCGCCACGCGGTCCTCGCCGACGTCAGCGCGCCCGCGCTCTACCTCGACCTCGTGGGTGCCGACCGGCTGCCGCCGCGGCTCGTGCGCGACCTCGGCCGGTTCCAGTGGGACCACCCGACCCTCAAGGTGAGCTGGGCGCTCGACCGGCCCGTGCCCTGGACCGCGCCCGGCGCCCGGTCGGCCGGGACGGTGCACCTCGGGGTCGACCGGGCCGGGTTCGTGGACGTCTCGGCCGCGCTGTCCCGGGGCCGCGTCCCCGACCGGCCGTTCCTCGTGCTCGGGCAGATGACGACCTCCGACCCGTCGCGCTCCCCCGCCGGGACGGAGTCCGCCTGGGCCTACACGCACCTGCCCCACGGCCTGCGCTGGACGCGCGAGGCCGTCGCGGACGAGGTGCAGCGCGTCGAGGACACGGTCGAGGCCGCGGCGCCCGGGTTCGCCGACGCGGTCGTCGGACGCTTCGTGCAGTCTCCGGCCGACCTCGAGGCCGCCGACGCCAACCTGGCGGGCGGGGCCGTCAACGGCGGCACGTCCGCCGTGCACCAGGAGCTGTTCCTGCGGCCGACGCCCGGCCTGGGCCGGCCGGAGACGCCGGTCGCGTCGCTCTACCTCGCGAGCGCGTCCGCCCACCCCGGCGGCGGGGTGCACGGCGCGTGCGGGTGGAACGCGGCGCGCGCCGCGCTCGCCGCCGCGGGCGCCCGCGGGGCGCTCCGGCGCGCGCTCGTGCGGACCGCGTGGGCGCGGCTCCTGCGCGAGCCCTGACCGCACGCGGACCATCCGCCGGCCACCGGGCCGAGGACGTGCCGGGACGGATCGAGGGCACGTCGTCGGCAGGTCGGGTGCTACGGGTTCCGGCGCTCGGCGAGGAACGCGAGCCGACGCAGCGTCTCGACGTTCCGCGGGCCGATCACCGCGCTGCGCAGGGGCCGCGGGACGAGCGTCCCCGGCCCCTTCTCGGCGTCCTCGGCGATGCGCACGACGCACCCGTCGGCGGTGGGCGCCACCTCGATCCGCACCCGTGCCTCCCCCGCGGGCCAGCCCCGTGCCTGCAGGTCGATCCCGCGGCCCGGCTCCCAGGCACGTACGACGGTCTCGTCGTCGAGCAGCGCGGGCCAGAGCCCGACCGAGTGGAGGATCCGCGACCCCGGCGCGGGCCACGCGTCGTCGACGGCGCGCACGCGCGCCGTCCCGACCACCCACGTCGCGTACGACCAGCCGTCCGCGAGCACGCCGAGGACCGCGTCCGGGCGGCACCGTACGGCCCGTGCGACGGTCACCATGAGGCGACGCTAGTCCCGCGCCCGGCACTGGCAACCGCTCGCGGTCGGGGCGCTCGTGCGCGCGTGCGCGCGCCGCCGGACGTAGCGTGGGAGGCCCCCCGCGACGACGCGGGGACCACCCTCAGGAAGGGGCACGCGCCATGGGTATCGCCCGCTTTCCGCAGGAGTTCGCGGTGCGCGCCGCGACGATCCTCGACCACGGCCTCGAGGTCAGCGTGACGATGCGCCAGGCGGGGGTGAGCGTGCGGGCCGGGAGCAGCAGCGACGCGGCCGCCCGCTGCGACCAGGCCGAGGCGCTCGACGACGCCGGGCCGTGCGTGGACGCCATGGACGTCGGCTCCCGGCTCGTCGTCGCGGTCGCGGACGCGGCGCGGTGGGAGCGCTGGTCGCGCCAGGCGCGCCTGGAGGGCTTCGTCTCGACCGCGGCGGTCCCGGCGACGGTCGCGGACGACGTCGCCGTCGCCCTCAACCTCTACTCCCGCACCCCCGATCCCTGGACCCCGGAGCTGCTCGCCGCGGCCGACTCGTACGCTCAGCTCGTCGCCTCGGCGGTACGCCTGCGCCTCGAGCTCGCCGAGCTCGAGGACGCGACCGCCGGGTTCTACCGCGACATGTCGGACGCCGTCGCCACGGAGCGCGCCGTCGGCGCGATCATGCAGACGAACCAGTGCTCCGCCGAGGAGGCGCGGCGCATCATCGACTCGGCCTCGCGGCACCGGAACGTGAGCCCGCGCGAGGTCGCCGAGCAGCTCCTGCGGGCGCTCGTCGTGTCGGAGCCGTTCGAGCCGCCCGAGCCGTCCGAGCCGTCCGAGCCGTCCGAGGACGAGCCGGGCGCGTGAGCGCGCGCCTCACGTCCCGTCGTCGCCCGCGTCGAACACCTCGCGGTAGAGACGCCCCGCCTCGTCGACGACCTGCGGGTCGACCGACGCCGCGGGCACGACGCCCACGAGCAGGGGCTCGCAGTCGGGCCCGCGCCCCGCGACCTCGCCGGTGAGCAGCCAGGGGAAGCGCTCGGGCGTCAGGAGGTGCGCGTACTGGCAGAGCTGGCGCGCGACCCAGTGCTCGACGGGCCGGTCCCACCACGGCTCGGGGTTCATCGGGTTGACGCTGAGGCCCGGCAGCAGGCAGCCGCTCTCGTGGTCGCGGCTCACGGTCGCGCGGTCCTGCGCGGGCCCACCGCTGAACCGGACGTAGAGGGGGTCCACGACCGCGACGAGCTCGGCGACCTCCGCCAGGCTCCGCAGGCGCGGCAGGGCGTCGAGCGCGCTCGTCTCCTCGGGCACCGTGTCCTCCTGACGGACGTGGCTGCGTGCCGGTCGGCCCCTTCTCGACCGCGTCCTGACGACGTCCCCGCCCGGGTCCGCCGCCGACACGGCCAGGCTACGAGGGCCTCGCGTCGCAGGCACCCCGGGACCTGCGAGCGCCGCGGCGCCGTGCGACGGTGGCAGGACCGCGCCTTCCCGGCGCGGCACCGACCAGCCGGCACCCCACCAACCGGCACGCAGCAGCCAGCAACCAGCACCCAGCAGCCAGCCAGCACCCAGCAGCCAGCCAGCACCGACCGAGGAGGCCGACATGAGCGAGAACGACGAGCGCGGCTACGACCCCGCCGAGGACCCCGACGCCGACCCCCGGTCGCTCAACCCTCGCGAGGGGCGCCACGCGAGCGGCTCCGGCGCGGACGACGAGACGGACACCGACGCCGACCCCGGGAACGTCAACCCGCGCACCGGCGGCGCGGCGTCCGGCGACGGCTGAGGCGCGCGCGAGCGCTACCGCGACCCGCCTACGCGACCGCCGGGGCGGGCGTCGGCGTGGGCGCCACCGCCTCGCCCGGGGCCGTCTCCCCGCGGAGCCCGAACCGCAGGCCCAGGTGGTCCATCGTCGGCGGGAGCGGGTCCCGCGCGAGGTAGCGCCCCCGGCCGACGACGAGGTCGAGGCGGGCGACGCGCACGAGCGTGTGCGACGCCAGGAGGAGCACCACGTTGCGGCCCGGGCAGGACACCGGGCCGCCGCTGAACGGGACGAGCCCCCAGTCGGCGTCGGCCCGGCCGTCGAGCCACGCCTCCGGCGTGAACGCGTCGGCGAACGACAGGCGCCCGGGGTCCCGGTGGAAGTACGCGCTGAGCACGACGAACCCCGTCCCCGCCGGGAAGGTGCGCGCGCCCCAGCGCACCGGGGCCGTCGCGTCGCGCAGGATCGCGAGCGTCGTGGGCCACAGCCGGACCGACTCCAGCACGCACCCCCGCGCGTACGGCAGCACGGCGGGCCCGCGTCCGGTCGTGACCGGCTCCGCGAGGAGGCGCTCGCGGACGACCGGGCGAGCGGACGCCACGGCCAGCGCGCGGAACGTGGCGGCGCCCGCGGCGTCGAACGCGAAGAGCCAGTGGGGGATCTGGCGGCGCACGGCGTCCGCCCCGTCCCTGTCACGCCCGCGCGCGGCGAGGGTGCCCGGCTCGGCCACGGCGACGTGCTCGGCGATCCGGCGTTCCAGGGCCGCCCGCAGCCACGGGCGGCGCGGCCGGAACCAGGACCAGTTCCCGTCACGGCGCAGTGCGTCGAGGACGGCGACGAGCCGCTCGTCGTCCCGGGCCGCGCGCCCGAGGACGACGGTGCGGACCACACGCCACCACGAGGCCGCGAACGTGTCCCAGTCGAGCCGGCCCGACGCCTCGACCGTCGCGACGAGATCTCGCGCCTCCCGCTCGACCGCCGCGACCAGGGCGTCGCCGTCGTGGTGCACGGGCTCGGACGTGTCGAGCACCGCCTCGTTCTCGGGACGGCGCTCGCGTCGTGCCTCGGGCGGGGAGATCAGGACGCCGTCGGGCTGGAAGTGCCCGAGCGCCCCCCGCTTCTCCCACGACGCCGGGGTGAACGGCGCGGGCGACCCGACGAGGATCCGCTCGACGTGCTCGGGCCGGGTGGCCAGGACGAGCCGGCGCGCACCGAGCCGGACCACGAGCGGAGCCCCGTGGTACCGGGAGCGCAGGCGGTCCAGCAGCCGGCGGGCCGTGCGGTCCACCTGGCGACGCTCCGCCCACGCGGTCGCGCGGGGACGGCGCACGATCGCGCCCTGGGCGACGAGCGGACCGAGCACGTCCCGCAGGACGAGCCCGGTCTCGCGCGTCGTGAGGTCGACCGGCGTGTCGGTCATGCGCTCGTCCCGAGGACGGCGGCGGTCAGGGGCACCCCGCTCAGTCCTTGTGCAGGGCGTCCTTGACGGCGCCCTTGGCCTTGTCGAGCGTCGACGGCGTGCGCGTCGTGCCGTGGAACCGCTCGTCGGGGGTCGTGGGCGGCGGCATCGGCACGCCCGCCGGCGGCTCCGCGACGTAGGTGAACTCGCCCTTGCCGTCCGGGGTCGGGCCGCTCGCCCAGCGTCCCTCGGACGCGTGCTCGCCGTCGGAGAAGTTGATGTACTGGTACGCGACGTCGCGGTCCTCCTTCGAGAGCGGGAACGTGCTGGGGACGGGCAGCTCCTCGACGCCCTCGTCGCGCAGCTCCTGCGCCGCGGCGAGCCACTGGTTCTGGTGCATCGTGTCGCGCGCGAGCAGGAAGGCCAGGAGGTCCTTGACCCCCGCGTCGTCGGTCATGTGGTAGAGCCGGGCGACCTGCAGGCGGCCCTGCATCTCGGCGTTCGCGTTCGCCGTGAAGTCGGCGAGCAGGTTGCCGCTCGCGGTCACGTAGCCCGCCGACCACGGGTTCCCGTTCGAGTCGACCGGCCGGGCGCCCGCGCCCGCGACGATCGCCTGCTGCGGGTCGGTCCCGCCGACGATCGCGGCGACGGTCGGGTCGTCCTGCACCGCGCCCTCGACCAGGCCGACGGGCGCCTTCTCCAGGAGCTGCGCGATCATCGTCGCCAGCATCTCGACGTGACCGAACTCCTCGGCGCCGATGCCGTAGAGCAGGTCGCGGTACTTGCCCGGGAGGTGGGAGTTCCAGGACTGGAAGCCGTACTGCATCGCGACGGTGATCTCGCCGTACTGCCCGCCGAGCACCTCCTGGAGCTTGCGGGCGTAGACGGCGTCCGGCCGGTCGGGCGTGGCCTGGTGCTGGAGCTCTTGACGGTGGAAGAACATGGTCTCTCCCTCGAGGAGGTCGGCCCTCACCACGCGGCGTGCGCGGAGGACCACGGCACGCGCCCCGTTCTCGACGCGTCGAGCGTCCCACCAGCGTGGAGCCCTCCGGTCCCGGTCGCATCTGGGCGGGGCACGCCCGACGCGGCGTCGCCGGGCTCCTCGGCGACGTGCGTCCGAGGTCGCGCGCGCGAGCACGGCCGGACGTGCCTACGGTCGACCCAGGGCTTCGAGAACGGGAGCGCGACGACACGAGGAGCGCCCATGTCCGAGCCGCGCAGCAGCACCACCATCCCGGACGACGCCGGCACCCCCGTCCTCCTGCGCCTCGCGCGGCGGCTCGAGGACTCGACCGCGCTCGACGACCTCTCCAGCGCCGTCCGCGGCGTGGCGCTCGCCGTCGTCCCCTCCCACGGTCGGCTGCGCGAGGAGCTGCACGGCCGCTCGCTGGGCCACGCGCTCCACGCGACCCTCACCGACGTCCCCGTCGGCCTGTGGACCAGCGCCGCCGTGCTCGACCTCGTCGGGGGCGAGCGGAGCGCCCCGGCGGCGCAGCGGCTGGTCGGGCTGGGCGTGCTGGCCGTCGCGCCGACGGCACTGACCGGTCTCGCCGACTACCTCGACGTCGACCGGCGTGCCCGACGCGTCGGCGCGGTGCACGCGGCGCTCAACACCGGCGTCTCGCTGCTCTACGGGACGTCGTGGCTGCTGCGCCGCGGCGGGCGGCACCGGGCCGGGGTCGCGGTCTCGACGCTCGGCTACGCCGTCGCCGGGGCGAGCGCGTTCCTCGGCGGGCACCTCGCCCAGGCGCTGCGGGAGCCGCCCGCGGAGGTCGCGCTCGGCGACGACGACGCCCCGGACCTGCCGTGACCGCGGCACGACCCGCCCGGCGTGCGCTGCCGCCGGCGGACCGCGGCGCCGCCCTCGTGACCGGCGCGACGAGCGGGATCGGGCGCGCGCTCGCGGTCGAGCTCGCCCGCCGCGGGGACGACGTGCTCGTGGTCGCGGACCGCGACGTCGAGCCCGCCGTGCGCGACCTCGCCGCGCACGGCGGCGCGCACGAGGGACTGACGGTCGACCTGGCGACGCCCCGCGGGGTCGAGGCCACCGCCCGGCGCGCTCGCGACCTCGGCGTCTCGACCGTCGCCCTCAACGCGGGGGTCGGCGTGCACGGCGCGTTCGCGCGCACCCCGCTCGAGGACCAGCTGCGCCTCCTGGACCTCAACGTGCGCTCGGTGGCGCACCTGACGCACCTGCTCCTGCCGGACCTCCTGGCGGAGGGCCGCGGCCGGATCCTCGTCACGTCGTCCGTCGCCGGGGAGATGCCCGCCCCGCACTTCGCCGGGTACGCCGCCTCGAAGGCGTTCCTGCGCTCCTTCGCGTGGTCGCTGCGCGGCGAGCTCGCCGGGACGGGCGTCACGGTCACCGCGCTCCTGCCGGGCCCGACGCGCACGCCGTTCTTCCGGGAGGCGGGGATGGAGCGCACCCACGTGGGCCGCCTGCCCAAGCCGCGAGCGGCGACCGTGGCGCGGCGGGCGGTGGACGCGCTCCTCCGCGGGAACCCCGAGGTGGTCACGGGCGTCCAGGGCGGCGTGATGCTCGCCGCCGCGCGGGTGCTGCCCCAGCCGGCCCGCGCCGCGTTCCACGGCTGGTTCTACGCGCCCGTCCCGGCCTCGCTCGCCGTGGCGGGGCCGTCGTCGTCACCGCTGCGGTAGCCGTTGACCTTGTGCGTGCCGTCGCACCACGGCGGGATGGCCGTGCCGCCGCAGCGGCACAGCGCGACGGTCGCGCGGTGCCGCTCGATCTCGTGCCCCTCCTGGTCGACGAGGCGGGCGGGGCCGCGCACGAGCAGCGGGCCGTCGGGACAGGCCGTCACGACGACCTCCTCCGCGCGCCCGCGCGGTTCGCCCGTCACCGCGACCCCGCCCCGGTCGCGCGCCGCAGCGCGGCCACCGAGTGCGCGGCGCAGCGGATCCGCGTCCCGCGGTAGGGCACGCCTCCGCGGAGGCGCCACGCGAGCGCGACCCACACGCACACCGCGCGCTCCAGCAGCCACGCGGGCGCCCAGAGGGCCGCCGTCGGGGGCCACGCGGCGGCTCCCCCGGCGGTGCGCCGCCCGACCTCCGCGACGAGGACCGCGCTCCCGAGCACGACCAGGACCGCGGCCGTCCCCGCCGCGCGTCGTGCGCCGTCCGAGCGCGCCGCCCCGACGACGCACGCGGCCAGGAGCGGCGCCAGCGCGAGCTCGGCGACCAGGCGCGCGGGCTGGGCGAACGAGTCGTACGCCTGCCGCACGCGCTGCTCGAGGAACGCGCCGGCGCCAGGCGGCCGGCGGACGACGACGAGGTCCGGACGGTGCGCGACGCGCCCGCCCCGGGCCAGCACGGTGCGCTCGAGCTCGAGGTTCTCGAACAGCACCCGGGCGTCGTACCCCTGCGGCCCGAGCGCGTCACGGCGCAGCACGAGCGTCCCCGCCCAGTCGTGGCCGAGCGCACGGTTCACGAGCGAGCGCGCGGTGTCCCACCGCGCGTGCCACGGCGCCGGGTCGAACACGTTCTGCGGCACGACGACGTCCGCCTCGTCGAGGGCCGCGAGCGCCCGGTCGAGCGTCGCGACGTCCCACCGCACGTCGTCGTCGGCGACGACGACCGCCGGGCTGGTCACCGCGGCGAGGCCGGCGAGGACGCCGACGACCTTGCCGTTGCACCCCGGCGGCGGCGCGGCGACCGCTACCGTCCGGACGGCGTCGCCCCACGACGCCGCGTGGAGCGCGCGCACGGGGGCCGGCGACCCGTCGGCCACGACGACCTGCACGTGGCGCACGAGGTCCCCGAGGTACCGGGACAGCTCGGTCGTCGCACGCGCGTCGAACCGGTCGCGGCGCAGCGGGAGCACGTAGGTCGCGTCACGCACCGGGCGCGTCACCGCCCTCGGCGGCCCTGCTCGACGACCGGCTCGACGACGGGCTCGACGCCTGGTCCGGCAGGGGCGGGTCGAGCGGCGCGCGCAGCGCGGACTCGCCCGCCTGCCAGCGCTCGAGCACGTGCGCGGCGACGTCGCCCTCGACGGCGAGGCACGCGGCCGCGCCGAGCAGGACGTCGTCGCGCAGCGCGGGCTCCTGCTCCGCGAGGCCGCCGGCCAGGTCGCGCGCGGCGATCTGCTCGTGGACCGCGTCCGCCTCCACGTGCTCGTCGAAGTACCAGGTCGTGTTCGCGTCGTGGCCCAGGCGCCGGAACCCGTTGCCGTAGAGGCGGCTGGGCACCGACGACGTCATCTCGAACGCCGCGAGGTGCCCGACGACCGCGCCTCGCAGCCGGCGGTGCAGGCCGAACAGGGACATCGTGTTGACCGCCGCGAGGACCACCGCGGGCACGGCGTCGACGTAGCGCCCGTAGGTGTCGTCGAGCCCGACGCCGCGCATCGCCCGCGCGAAGAGCTCCGCGTGCATCCGGCCGGGTCGACCGCCGCCGTACTCGTCGGCCTGGATCTCCACGAGCGCGGCCTTGGGCGTCCCGGCGAGCCGCGGCACCGCCCACGTGTGCGGGTCGGCCTCCTTGAGCTGGTACAGCGACTTGAGCGCCAGGAGCTCGCGCACCTGCTCCGCGTCCGCGCGCTTGGCGACGTAGCGCGACAGGCTCGGGCCGCCGTCGGCGGCGGCGAGCTCGAAGAGCCGGCGCGCCACCCCCGCGGCGTCCGTCTCCGTGCACGCCGGCCGGCCCGCGCGCTCGCGCACGGCGGCCTCGAAAGGGACCTCCAGGCGCGCACGGACGGCCAGCAGCGCCGGAGCCCACTCCCACGCGTCGTCGACGCCGTCCACCCCGCGGTAGTGCAGCTCGTAGAGGACCGTGAGGGCGAGCTGCACGTCGTCGTCGCGCAGGACCCGCCCGGCGCCGGCGTCCAGGGCGACCGGGAGGGCGTCCCGGACGGGACGCAGCCGCTCGGCCGCGTCGTCCCCGGGCGGGCCGTCGACGAGAGCCCTCACGAGCGCCGCGGTCAGCGGACCGCGCGGTCGCGGCAGCGGCAGCCGACCCGTGCCCGGCGCCGCGAGGGCGTCGGGCACGGGCTCGGTCGCCGCACGTGCGGTCGCGGACGCCGGTGCGGCGGGCGCGGTCTGGGCGGGGACGGCGGTGGAGGTCATGCTGGGGGCTCCTCGCGCTCGCGCGGACGGCGCCCCTGCTCGACGCCACCGCCATGCTCCCCAGGGTCGGCCGCGCTCGCGAGCCGGGACGCGGCTCGTGCCTGCCCCGTCGCCGCCTCAGCCCTGCTGGGACCCCTGCGGTGACGTGGCGGACGTCCCGTGCCGCGTGAGCTCGGCGAGGAAGCGGTGGCACTGCTGGGCACGCTCGGAGTCCTCCGCCATGACCTTCTCGAAGAAGGCGGCGATCTCCTCCTTGCCCGCGTTGCGGGCGTCCCGCACGTACTGGCCGTAGTCGTGCCCGGCCTTGAGCGAGTGGTACTGCACCGAGATGAGGTCGAACGTGACGTCGTCGAACCCGGTCTCTCCTGTGGCCATGATCGTGGACCTCCTGCGCCCGAGGGCGCCGTACGGCCGGGCGGCGCCCGGCACTGTGGCGGCCGGCTGCTCGACCGCTCCCACCGTCGCAAGGCCGCGGGCGCTCGCAACCGGGGACCCGGGGGTGCGCCCCGGTTGTGTGCGGACGGCCCCGGCCTACCGTGAGAGGTGGTCCAGGAGGTGGCCGTACCGGCGGAGCGAGAGCCCGGCACGGCCTCTCTGCTCCGTCGCCAGTCACGCCGCACCAGCGCGGCGACGACGACGGGAGTCCGACCATGAGCGAGACGAACGTGCCGTACGGCTCGGGGCCCGGTTCGCCGGGTGCCGGGACGACGCAGGGAACCGGCGAGAGCGGCAGCGCCGCGACCGGGGTGAAGGAGCGCGCGAGCGAGGCCGCGTCCCACGTGGGCAGCGCGGGCCGCGACGTCGCGCAGGACGCGAAGGAGAAGGCGCGCGACGTCGCGCACGAGGCGACGGACCGCGCGCGCGGTCTGGTCGACCAGACGAGGACCGAGCTCAGCGCGCAGGCGCGCACGCAGCAGGAGCGCCTCGCGGGCGGGCTGCGGTCCCTCGGCGACGAGCTCCGCCAGATGGCGGACGGCACCGAGGACCCGGGCTACGCCACCGACCTGGTGCGGCGCGCCGGGGACGTCACCGGGCAGGTGGCGCAGTGGTTCGAGGACCGCGAGCCCTCGTCCGTGCTGCACGAGGTCGAGAGCTTCGCCCGGCGTCGTCCGGGCACGTTCCTCCTCCTCGCCGCCGGCGCGGGCCTCCTGGTCGGGCGGCTCGTGCGCGGCATGAAGGACGCGCCGGGCGCCGGCTCGGACCGCGGCGACGACGCGTCCGGCGCGGGCACGTCGGGGACGCGCGGCGCGCACGCCGCGCCGGTCGGCACGTCGACCGGCAGCACGGGGACGACCGGGACCGCGGGACTCGCCGGGACCACGGGATCGACCGGTACCACGGGCCTCGGTGGTACGGCCGGCACGAGCGAGACCGGCACCGCCGGGACGACGGGAGCGCGGGGCGAGCCCGACATCGGGACCGCCGGGGCGTACCCGGGCCTCGCGAACGACCGGCTCGACCAGGACCCGGACGTCGCGACCTCGGCGGAGGGGGACCCGACGCCGCCGACGTTCCCGCCGACGACGTCCGGCACGGGCGCCGGCCGACCGGGAGGTGGCCCCGATGTCGTCCGTCCCTGACCCGTTCGCCGCGGCGCACACCGCCCGGCACACGGCGGGCAGCGGGCCCGACCCGGGCGCCCCGCCCGCCCCGGCGACCGCCGCGGGCGCGGCCGGCCCGACGGGGACCGGCGAGCAGCAGAGCCTCGGCGAGCTCGTCGCCGAGGTGAGCCGTGACCTGTCGACCCTCATGCGCCAGGAGGTCGAGCTCGCCAAGGCCGAGGCCAAGCAGTCCGCGCAGCGCGCCGGGAAGGGCGCCGGCATGCTCGCCGGCGCCGGGGTGGCGGGCCACATGGTCCTGCTGTTCCTCTCCGTGGCGCTGTGGTGGGCGCTCGGCGCCGTCATGGGCCGCGGCTGGTCGGCCGTCGTCGTCGCGGTGCTGTGGGCGATCGTCGCCGCGGTCCTCGCGGCGCGCGGACGCACGGAGCTGCGCACGGTCGAGGGCATGCCCGAGACCACGGACACCCTCAAGAAGATCCCGAACGCCGTCCGAGGACACGAGGAGAAGAACTCATGAGCACCAGCGATCCGGAGGAGATCCGGGCCGACATCGAGCGCACGCGGACCGAGCTGAGCCGGGACGTCGACGCCCTCGGGGAGAAGGTCAAGCCCGGCAACGTGGCGCGACGCCAGGTGGACCGGGTGCGGTCCGGCGTGACGAGCGTCAAGGACCGGGTCATGGGCACGGCGCACGACACGGCGGACTCCGCCCGCGACGCGTCGCACGGCGTCGCCGAGCGTGGCCGCGAGGCGGCGTCGTCGGTCGCCGACTCGGCGCGCAGCACCGCGTCCTCGGTCGCCGAGACCGTGGGCTCCGCGCCGCGCGCGGTGCGCGAGCAGACGCAGGGCAACCCGCTCGCCGTCGGGCTCGTCGCGTTCGGCGTCGGCCTCGTCGTCGCGTCGCTCCTCCCGTCCAGCCGCGCCGAGCAGCGTGCCGCCGTCGGCGTCAAGGAGAAGGCGGCCCCGCTCGTCGAGGACGTGAAGTCCACCGCGCAGGAGGTCGTGCAGGACCTCAAGGAGCCCGCGAAGGAGGGTGCCGAGGCCGTCCGCGACGCCGCGAAGGACGCCGCGCAGTCCGTGGGCCAGCACGGCAAGGAGGCCGCGGCCGACGTCCGCGACCAGGTCCGGGAGGGCTGAGCCCGACGCACCGACGGCCCGGGAGACGAGACCTCGTCACCCCGGGCCGTCGTCGATCTTCCTCCACACCACGTCGTGAGCCGATGCACGGGGGCACGAGGTGCGGCGACCGGTCCGGCGGAGGCGCTCAGTCGACGCGGAGGCTGACGGTCGCACCGCGGACGACGGGGCGCAGCACGACCCCCGGGAGCTCCGGCGATCGCGCGAGGAAGTCGCGCAGCGGGCTGCGGAAGACCCCGTAGTCGTCGTAGTGGACCGGCACCACGAGCGGCACCCCGACCCGCCGCACCAGGTCGGCGCCCTGGACGTCGTCCATCGTCACCGTCCGGCCGAGGATCCGCGTCCCGCCGAGGTGCGCGACGACCGAGTCGAGGTGCGGGAAGGCGTGCGCGACGACGTCGACGTGGTCGCCGGTGAGCGTGTCGCCCGTGACGTAGACCTGGGTCTGTCGGTCGCCGTCCACGCGGTGGGTGTAGACGGTGCCCATGACCTCCGGCAGGAGCGAGCGCAGGACGCCGCGCGCGTGGATCGCCGGGACCGACTCCACGTCGAGCGTCTCCTTGCCCGAGCGGAACGTCTCGATCGTGCCGGTCGGCATGCCGACCGTCGCGAAGTGGTGCCGCGCCAGGCGCCGCGCCGCGGACGGCGTGGTGAGGAGCGGCACCTGCCTCGTCAGGCCGCGCCGCGCGACGCGGTCGAAGTGGTCGCCGTGCAGGTGGGACAGGACGATCGCGTCGAGCGGCGGGAGGCCCGCCGGGCCGATCGCGGGCTCGGTGCGCCGCCGCGACGCGAGGCCCTTGCCGAGGTAGGCCCACTGGCCGCGGTGCAGGAAGTTGGGGTCGGTGAGCACGGTGAAGCGTCCGAACCGCAGGAGCGCGGTCGCCGTCCCGCCGAACGTGAGCGTCGCGTTCGCGCGGCTCACGGCTCCCCCAGCGCTTCGAGGTGGACGGCCTTGCGGACGGTCATCTCGTCGAGCAGGTCCGGCCCGTATCCCGCCCCCCCGCCGCTGCCGCGGCGCGGGTCGGCCGACCCGCCCGGCGCGCCGCCGAACACCGCGTTGACCTTGACCGTGCCGACGTCGAGCACGTCGGCCGCGCGCAGCGCGTGCGCGAGCGACGGCGTGAGCACCGTCGCCGCGAGCCCGTAGGCCGACGCCGACGCCCGGCGCAGCGCCTCGTCGAAGTCCGCCACGCGCACGACCGGCGCGACGGGCCCGAACGTCTCGACGGTGAGCAGGTCGACGTCGTCCGGACACCGGTCGAGCACGGTCGGCGCGTAGTACGAACCGGGACGGTCGAGCCGGCGCGCACCGGTCACGGCGCGGGCGCCGGCCGCGAGCGCTCCCTGGACGTGCGCGTCGACGACCGCGAGCTGGTCCTCGTCCACGAGCGGGCCCATCGTCGTCGCGTCGTCGCCCGGGTCGCCCACCACGACCTCGTGCGCGAGGCGCGCGAGCTCGGCGACGACGGCGTCCGCGACCTCCTCGACGACGTAGGCGCGCTCGACCGCGGTGCAGAGCTGCCCGCCGTTGGTGAACGCGCCCGTCGCGATCTGGCGCGCGGCGACGACGGGGTCCACGCCCGCGTCGACGACGAGCGGGTCCTTGCCGCCGTTCTCGAGCAGCGCCTTCGCCCCGCGCGCCCCGGCGACCGCCGCGATCCGGCGCCCCGCGGCCGTCGAGCCGACGTGCGCGACGAGCGCGACGCCGTCGTGCCCGACGAGCGCCTCCCCGGTCGCCCCGTCCCCGCTGACGACGCGCAGCACGTCCGCGGGCAGGGCCGCGGCCACGAGCTCGGCCAGGCGGACCCCGGGGGCGTCGCTGCGCTCGGACGGCTTGTGCACGACCACGTTGCCCGTGACGAGCGCCGCGGCGATCAGCCCGGCGGCGGCCGGGTAGGGGTCGTTCCACGGCGTGATCACCGCGACGACGCCGCGCGGCTCGCGGCGCACGACGTCGAGCGCCGCGAGGTCGCCCGCGAGCACGCGGCCCGCCCGTCCGAGCCCCGCCACCGCGGCCTCGTCGAGCAGGTCCGCCGCGACCAGGGCCGACGCGCGCGCCTCGGCCTCGAGCCGACCCGTCGTCGCCCGCAGCAGCGCGCCCAGCTCGTCGGCGGCGTCGCGCACGGACCGCGCCGCGGCGCGCAGGGCGGCGGCACGGTCGGCCGGGGCCGTCGCGCGCCACGCGGGCCAGGCGTCCGCGGCGGCGCGCACGGCGGCGTCGACCTCGTCGGCCGTCGCGCACCGGACGGTGGCGGCGGGTCGCCCGGTCGCGGGGTCGGTCCGCTCGATACGGCGGTCCTCCGGGGCGCGTGCGGCGAGGTCGTCGCGCGAGGTAGTGGGGGCGGTGGACGTGGTCATGCGGGCCTCCCGGCGAGTGACACGAAGAGAACTACCCATAGGTGCGCCGTGGGCGTGCGAGAAGCGCTTCTCCGGGTGAGGGTGAAGTTCGGGGTTGCAGCAGAGCCGACCCGCACGCGTCAGGCGGTGCCCCACGTTCTCGAGGCGCACCACGAGCCTGACCCGATCCAGGGAGGCTCGCAGCCCCATGCGCGTCCTCGGTGTCAACGCCCTGTTCCACGACCCGTCCGCCGCCCTCGTCGTCGACGGGCGCGTCGTCGCCGCCGCGGAGGAGGAGCGCTTCTCGCGGCGCAAGCACGGCAAGCGACCGCTGCCGTTCGCGGCCTGGGAGCTGCCCGAGAAGGCGATGGCGTGGTGCCTCGAGGAGGGCGGGCTGCGCCCCCAGGACCTCGACGCCGTCGCGTACTCGTTCGACCCGGCGCTGGCCAAGCCCGCCGAGGAGATGGGCCTGCCGGACCCGTGGGACTGGCTGCGCGTGCAGTACGCCGAGCGCGCGCCGCAGTTCCTCGCCACCGCGCTGCCAGGCCTGTCGCCCTCGACGGTGCGGTTCGTGCCGCACGAGGTCGCGCACGCCGCGTCGGCCGCGCTCGCCTCCCCGTTCCCCGTCGCGAGCGTCCTGTCGCTCGACGGCCGCGGCGAGCGCGCGTCGCACCTCGCGGGCCGCTACGACCACGGCCGCCTGGAGGTGCTCGCGAGCCAGGAGCTGCCGCACTCCCTCGGGCTGGTCTACGAGTCGCTCACGGAGCACCTGGGCTTCCTGCGGTCGAGCGACGAGTACAAGGTGATGGCGCTCGCGTCCTACGGCGAGCCGCGGTTCCTCGACGACCTGCGCGAGGTCCTCTACGCGACCGGCGACGGCGGGTTCGTCGCCGAGGTGCCCGACTGGGAGCGATGGGCTCCCCCGCGCACCGACGACGGCACGTGGGGCACCGACCACGGCGGGTTGGCGGAGCACGCCGACCTGGCGGCCTCCGTGCAGGCACGGCTCGAGGAGGTCCTCGTCGACCTCGCCACGTGGCTCCACGGGCAGACGGGCGACCGCGTGCTGACCATGGCGGGCGGCACGGCGCTGAACTGCGTCGCGAACTCGCGGGTCTGGCGCGAGTCGCCGTTCGAGGAGGTCTGGGTCCAGCCCGCGGCGGGCGACTCCGGCACGGCGCTCGGCGCCGCGCTCCAGCTCGCCGCGGAGGCGGGCGACACCGTGGAGCCCATGGGCTCGGCCGCGCTCGGCCGGGCGTGGGGCGACGAGGCGCTCGCCCGGTGGCTCCGCACGGCGCACGTGCCGTTCACGACGCCCGACGACCTGCCCGCCGAGGTCGGACGGATCCTCGCCGACGACGGGATCGTCGCGTGGTTCGACGGCCGTGCCGAGCTCGGGCCGCGCGCGCTCGGGCACCGCTCGCTGCTCGCGCACCCCGGCCCGGTGGCGAACCTGGAACGGCTCAACGACGTGAAGGGCCGCGAGCAGTTCCGCCCGGTCGCCCCCATGGTCCTGCTGGAGGACGCCCCGGAGATCTTCTCCGGCGGCCCGGTCCCCAGCCCCTACATGCTCTTCGTGCACGACGTCGCGCCCGCGTGGCGCGAGCGCATCGCGGCCGTCGTGCACGTGGACGGCACCGCGCGCATCCAGACCGTCGACGACTCCACGCCCCGCCTCCAGGCGACGATCCGCGCGTTCAAGGACCTCACCGGGCTGCCGGTCGTCGTCAACACGAGCCTCAACACCGCGGGCCGGCCCATGGTCGACGATCCCCGCGACGCGCTCGAGCTCTTCGGCTCGGCGCCCGTGGACGCGCTCGTGCTGGGCCCGCACCTCGTGCGACGGCCGGGCGTGTTCGCCGCGCCGACGGAGGTGGAGGCATGAGCACGCCCGTCGCGCGCCCCGCCGGCGCGGTGCCGTACGCCGTCGTCGTGCCCTCGATCGGCCGCCCGTCGCTCGACCGGCTCCTGGAGACCCTCGTCGCCCAGGCCGACGGCCCGGACTCCCCGGGGCCGGCCGAGGTCGTCGTCGCGGACGACCGCCGGTTGCCGCCGCCCGGCGCGACCGCTCCGGTGCCCGACCCGCTCGACCTCGGGGGCGCCGGCCGTGCGCTCGGCGCGCGCGTCGTGCGCACCGGGGGCCGGGGCCCGGCCGCCGCGCGCAACGCCGGGTGGCGCTCGACGACCGCGCCGTGGGTCGTGCTCCTCGACGACGACGTCGAGCTCCCCGCCGGGTGGGCGCGCCACCTCGCGCACGACCTCGCGGCGGCGACGCCCCGCACCGGCGGCGTGCAGGGGCGCCTGCACGTGCCGCTGCCGACCGACCGCCGGCCGACCGACTGGGAGCGCGGGACCGCCGGCCTGGAGCGCGCGGCGTGGGCGACCGCCGACATGGCGTACCGGCGCGCGGCCCTCGAGCAGGTCGGCGGGTTCGACGAGCGCTTCCCCCGCGCCTACCGCGAGGACGCCGACCTCGCGCTGCGCGTCCGCGAGGCGGGCTGGGAGCTCGCGCGCGGCACGCGCACGACGACCCACCCCGTGCGCCCCGCGGACGACGCGGTGAGCCTGCGCGTGCAGGCCGGGACGCGCGACGACGCGACGTTCCGCGCCCTGCACGGACCCCGCTGGCGCGAGCGTGCCGAGACGGGCCGCGGCCGCCTCGCGTGGCACGTCGCGACCGTCGCCGCCGCCGCCGTCGGCGTCGGCGGGCTCCTGGCACGCCGCCCGCGCGTCGCCGCGCTCGGCGCCCTCGCCTGGGCCGGTCTCACCGCGCAGTTCCTGGGCCGCCGCCTCACGCCGGGGCCGCGTCCGGGCGACGACGCGTTCAGGCCCGAGCTGCGGCGCATGGCGTGGACGAGCGCCGCCATCCCGTTCGCCGCGGTGCGGCACCGCGTCGTCGGCACGCTCGCCGCCCGGCGCGGGCTCGAGCCCTGGCCGCCGCCGCTCGCCGCCGTGCTGCTCGACCGCGACGGCACGCTCGTGCACGACGTCCCGTACACCGGCGACCCCGCGGCGGTGCGTCCCGTGGACGGCGCCCGCGCGGTGCTCGACGACCTGCGGGCCCGCGGGGTCCGGCTCGGCGTGGTGTCCAACCAGTCGGGCATCGGGCGCGGGCTCCTCACGCGCGCGCAGGTCGCCGCCGTGAACGCGCGGGTCGAGGAGCTGCTCGGCCCGTTCGACACGTGGCAGGTGTGCCCGCACGCGCCCGACGACGGGTGCGCGTGCCGCAAGCCCGGCCCGGGCCTGGTGCTCGCCGCGGCGGCCGACCTCGGCGTCGAGCCGTGGCGGTGCGCGGTCGTCGGCGACATCGGCGCCGACGTGGGCGCGGCGCTCGCCGCGGGCGCGACGCCGGTCCTCGTGCCGACGCCTCTGGCCCGCCCCGAGGAGGTCGCCGCCGCGCCGGTCGTCGCGGCCGACCTCGCCGGGGCGGTCCGCGCGCTCGACGGCCGCCTGCCCGGCGCCGCCACCCCCACCGACGCTGACCCGGACGCGGCCGACACGCCGGACGCGTCCCGGACCGGGGAGCGTGCCGCATGAGCGCCGACGTCCTCGCCGTGCGCCTCGACAGCGACGGCGACGTCCTCCTCACCGGCCCGGCGGTCCGGGCCATGGCGCGCACGGTCGCGCCGCGCGGCGGGCGGGTCGACGTGCTGGCCTCCCCCGCCGGGCGCGCCGCGGCGGGGCTGCTCCCGGACGTGCGCGAGGTGCTCGTGTTCGACGCCCCGTGGTCCGGCTACCGACCTCCGCCCGTCGACCGCGCGCGCGTGCTCGACCTCGTCGCGACGCTCGCCGCGCGGCGCTACGCGTCGGCCGTGGTCTTCACGTCGTTCCACCAGAGCCCGCTGCCCGCGGCGATGCTCCTGCGGCTCGCCGGGGTCGAGCACGTCGCCGCGGTGAGCGAGGACTACCCCGGCTCGCTCCTCGACGTGCGCCACGCACGACCCGACGGCCTGCACGAGGTGGAGGCCGCGCTCGACCTCGTCCGCGCGGCGGGGTTCGGCGCGCCGCCCGACGGTGACCGGCTGCGCGTGCGTCGCCCCCTCCCGGACGTGAGCGACCTCGTCCCGGCCGGGCCGTACGTCGTCGTCCACCCCGGCGCGTCCGTGCCCGCGCGTGCCCCCGCGCCCGACCACGCGCGGGACGTCGTCGCGGCGCTCGCGGCGTCGGGCCGGGAGGTCGTGGTCAGCGGCGGGCCGGGCGAGACCGACCTCGCGGCGCACGTCGCCGCGGGGCGCGCGCGGGACCTGTCGGGGCGCACGGACCTCGCGCGTCTCGCGGCGGTGCTCGCCGGCGCCCGCTGCGTCGTCGTCGGCAACACGGGGCCCGCGCACCTGGCCGCCGCGGTCGGCACGCCCGTCGTGTCGCTCTTCGCCCCCGTGGTCCCCGCGGAGCGCTGGGCGCCGTGGGGCGTGCCGACCGTCCTGCTCGGCGACCAGGAGGCCGCGTGCCGCGGCACCCGCGCCCGGCTGTGCCCGGTGCCCGGGCACCCGTGCCTCGGCGTCGACCCCGCCGACGTCGTGGCGGCGGTCGACCGCCTCGCCGCACCGTACGACGTCGGGACGCCCGCGCCCCGCACGTCCCTGCCCCGGACCGTGGGGGTGACCCGATGAGGATCCTCGTGTGGCACGTGCACGGGTCGTGGGCGACGTCCTTCGTCGCCGGCGGCCACGAGTACCTGGTCCCGGTCGTCCCCGACCGCGGGCCGGACGGCCGCGGTCGCGCGCGCACCTGGGACTGGCCGCCGGGCGCGCGCGAGGTGGCGCCGGCGGAGCTCGCCGACCTCGCGGCGGACGGGTCGATCGACGTCGTGGTGCTCCAGCGCCCCGAGGAGGTCGAGCTGCTGCGCCGCTGGACCGGGCTCGTGCCCGGCCGCGACGTGCCCGCCGTCTACGTCGAGCACAACGCCCCGACCGGCCACGCGGCCGCGACCCGGCACCCCCTCGCCGAGCTCGACGTGGTCGAGGAGGGCCTCGTGCCGATCGTGCACGTCACGGCGTTCAACGCGCTCATGTGGGACACGGGCGACGCGCGCACGCTCGTCGTCGATCACGGCGTCCCCGACCCCGGCCCGCTGTACACCGGGGAGCGGGCGAGCGTCGGGGCCGTCGTCAACGAGCCCGTGCGGCGCTGGCGCGTCGCCGGGACCGACGTGCTCGTCGGGCTGGGCCGCCACGTGCCGGTCGACGTCTACGGCATGGGCGTCGGCAAGCTCGCCGAGCACCTCGCCGCGCCGCCCGGGGACCTCCCCCACCGGCTGCACGACGACGTCCCCCAGGCCGCGATGCACGCGCGCCTCGCGACGTCGCGCGTCTACCTGCACCCGTACCGCTGGACGAGCCTCGGGCTCTCCCTGCTGGAGGCGATGGCGCTCGGGATGCCGGTCCTCGCGCTGCCGACCACCGAGGCGCCCGTCGCGGTGCCCCCGGCCGCGGGGCTCCTCAGCGCCCGTCCCGACGAGCTCGCCGCGACCGCGCGGCGCTGGCTCGCCGACCCCGACGACGCCCGCGAGCACGGCCGGGCGGCACGCGCCCATGTGCTCCAGCACTACTCCCACGCCGCGTTCCTGCGGCGCTGGGACACGGTCCTGACGGAGGTGACCTCATGAAGATCGCGATGATCTCCGAGCACGCCAGCCCCCTCGCCGCGCTCGGCGGCGTCGACGCGGGCGGGCAGAACGTCCACGTCGCGTCGCTCGCCACCCGGCTCGGCGCCCAGGGCCACCGCGTCGAGGTGTTCACGCGCCGCGACGACGCGTCCCTCCCCGAGCGCGTGCCCCTCGCGCGCGGCGTGGACGTCGTCCACGTGGACGCAGGCCCGCCGGTGGCCGTGCCCAAGGACGACCTGCTCCCCCACATGGACGCGTTCGGCGCGGACCTGCTGCGGCGCTGGGTCGAGCCCGGGCCGCGCCCCGACGTCGTGCACGCCCACTTCTGGATGTCCGGGATCGCGGGCCTGCTGTCCGCGCCCGCGCTCGGGGTCCCCCTCGTGCAGACGTTCCACGCGCTCGGGTCCGTCAAACGCCGCCACCAGGGCGCGCACGACACGAGCCCGGCCGAGCGCGTGGCCCGCGAGCGCCTGCTGTGCCGCGCGGTCGACCGGATCGTCGCGACGTGCGCCGACGAGGTCGCCGAGCTCGTCGCGCTCGGCGCGGACCCCGACCGCATCGACGTGGTCCCCTGCGGGGTCGACCTCGGCCGCTTCCTGCCCGACGCCGACCGCTCGGACCACCTGCACCGCGAGCCCGGACGCCTGCGCCTGCTCTCGGTCGGCCGCCTCGTCGAGCGCAAGGGCGTGGACACCGTGATCGAGGCGCTCGCGGAGCTGCCGGGCGCCGAGCTTGTCGTGGCGGGCGGACCGGCCGCGGACGCCCTCGACCACGACCCCGAGGTGCTCCGGCTGCGCGCGGTCGCGGACGCGTCGGGGGTGCCGGACCGGGTGCGGTTCGTCGGCAGCGTGACCCAGGACGACGTACGTGACCTCATGCACGCCGCCGACGCCGTGGTGTGCGACCCCTGGTACGAGCCGTTCGGCATCGTCCCGCTCGAGGCCGCCGCGTGCGGACGCCCCGTCGTCGGTGCGGCCGTCGGCGGCCTGCTCGACTCGGTCGTCGACGGGCGCACCGGCCTGCTCGTCCCGCCGCGGGACCCCGGGGCGCTCGCGGCGGCCCTCCGGCGGCTCGCCGACGACCCGGCGTTCGCGGAGCGCCTGGGCTCGGCGGCGCGCGTCCGGGCCGAGCACCTGTACGGGTGGTCGACGGTCGCGGCCCGCACCGCCGAGTCGTACGAGCTCGTCGTGGCCGCGCGCCGCGCCGAGCCGGGGCGCGCACGGCCCGTCGTCGGTGCCCTCGCCGCGCTGCGGGCGGTGAGCGCACCGTGACGGCGCACCGGCCCGGGGGCAGCGCCGGCCCGCAGGACGCGGCGCGACGCTGGCTGCGCGAGCACGCCGCGGACCTGCACGACGGCCTCGACCTGCTCACGGCCGAGGCCGGGCGCCTCGACGCGTGGGGCGCGCGGCTCGCCGACACCGTGCTCGCGGGCGGGCGGCTGCTCGTCGCGGGCAACGGCGGCAGCGCCGCCGAGGCGCAGCACCTCACGGCCGAGCTCGTGGGGCGCTTCGACGGCGAGCGGACGCCCCTCTCCGCGATCAGCCTGCACGCCGAGACGTCGAGCCTCACCGCGATCGTCAACGACTACGGCGTCGGCGAGATGTACGCACGGCAGGTCGCCGCGCACGGGCGGCCGGGCGACGTCCTCGTGCTGCTGTCGACGTCGGGCGAGAGCGAGAACGTCGTCGCCGCGGCCCGCCGGGCGCGCGAGCTCGGCCTCACGACGTGGGCGCTCACCGGTCCGCGGGACTGCGCGCTGGCCGCCGCGTGCGACGACGTGCTCGCCCTGCGCGGGGCGTCGACGTCGTCGGTCCAGGAGCTCCACCTCGTCGTCGTGCACGCGCTGTGCGCGGCGCTCGACGCGCACGTGCGCCACCGGGAGGCGGCCGCCCAGGACGACGCGCCCGGTGCCCCGCCCGACGGTCTGCCCGGCGACGGGCCCGTGGACGGACGGGCCGCGCAGGATCCCGCCGCAGCGTCCGCCGCGGTCCCCCCGCCGTCGTCCACGGCAGCGCAGGGCCCGCGCGTCGTCGTGGTCGGCGACGTGCTGCTCGACCGCGACGTCGACGGCCAGGTGACGCGCTTCTCCCCCGACGGGCCCGTGCCCGTGGTCGACACGCTCGGCGTCCGGCGCAGCCCCGGTGGCGCGGGGCTGACGGCCCTGCTCGCCGCCGACGCGGCGCGCGTGCGGCTCGTCGCGCCGTTCGGCGACGACGAGGCGGGCGGCGAGCTGCGTGCGCTGCTGCGTCCGCACCTCGACGTCGTGGCGCTGCCCCAGGTGGGCACCACGCGGCGCAAGACCCGCGTGCGCTCGGGCGGGCAGACCGTCGTCCGGGTCGACGACGGCGGTCCGGCGGGTCCCGACGACGTGCCCGAGCGCTCCGTGCGGGCGGCGCTCGCGGGCGCCGACGTCGTCCTCGTCTCGGACTACGGGGCCGGCACGACGCACGCCGGCCCCGTGCGCGACGCGCTCCAGCACGCGGCCCGCGACCGGACGGTCGTGTGGGACCCGCACCCGCGCGGCGGGGCGCCCGTGCCCGGGACCGCGCTCGTCACGCCCAACCTCGCCGAGGCGCTCGACGCGGCGGAGGCCCTCGGGCTCGACGCGTGCGCCGACGACCCGGGCGGCCTGGCCCGGTCGCTCGCCGCCGCCTGGGGCGTGCGGGCGGTGTGCGTCACCGCGGGCGAGCACGGAGCGTTCGTCGCGCGCGCCGACGGGGAGCCCGCGTACGTGCCCGCGACCGTCGCGCACGGCGACCCCTGCGGCGCGGGCGACCGGTTCGCCTCGACGGTGGCGGTCGCGCTCGCCCGGGGTGCCGAGCTCGTCGAGGCGGTCGTCGCCGCGGTCGCCTCCGCCTCGGCCTGGGTCGCGGCCGGCGGCGCCGAGGGTTACCGGCGCCGCGCCGACGTCCCGGGTCGGCGCGCGCCCGACGCGGTGACGGACGAGGTGCCGGACCGCGCGCCCCGCGTCGTCGGGGCTGCCTCCGACGCGGCCTCGCCGCAGGACCCGGGCGGGCCCGAGGCGGTGGCCGCGCGGCTCCGCGCGGCGGGCGGCACCGTCGTCGCCACCGGCGGGTGCTTCGACATCCTGCACGCGGGCCACGTCGCGACGCTCGAGGCTGCGGCGCGCCTCGGCGACCACCTCGTGGTCCTCCTCAACGGCGACGCGTCCGTGCGGCGGCTCAAGGGGCCGCAGCGACCCGTCGTCGGGCAGGCCGACCGTGCCCGCGTCCTCGCCGCGCTCGACTGCGTGTCGGCCGTCGTCGTCTTCGACGAGGACGACCCGCGCTCCGCGCTCGACCGCCTGCGCCCGGACGTGTGGGCGAAGGGCGGCGACTACGCCGAGGACGCCCTGCCCGAGGCCGAGGTGGTCCGGCGCCACGGCGGGCGGGTCGTCGTCCTGCCCTACGTCGACGGCCGCTCCACGACCTCGATCCTCGAACGCTCCGGGCGGTTCGCGCCCGGGCTCCCGACCCTGACGGAGGAGACCACCGCATGACCTCGACCACCTCGACCACCCCGCAGCCCGGCCGGGCCCCGGCCCCGCGCGAGCTCGGCACCGTCTACGTCACGGGCGGCGCGAGCGGCCTGGGCGCCGCGCTCGTCGACGCCGTCACGGCGGCGGGCGGCAAGCCGGTCGTCCTCGACCGGGTCGCGCCCGCGGGCGGTGCGCCCCACGCCGTCGTCGACCTGTCCGACTCGGCCGCGGCGGCCGCGGCGGTCGAGCGCCTGGCCCTGGAGGTCGGCCCGCCCGACGCGGTCGTCACCGCCGCGGGCACCGACGCGTGCGGGCGGCTCGACGAGATCGACGTCGAGACGTGGGAGCGCGTCGTGCGCGTCAACCTCTTCGGGACGGTCGCCGTCGTGCGCGCCGCGCTGCCGTTCCTCGAGGAGCGGCGCGGGACGGTCGTCACCGTCGCGTCGACCCTCGGCCTCAAGGGCGTGTCCGACGCGACCGCGTACTGCGCGTCCAAGTTCGCCGTCCGCGGGTTCTCCCAGGCGCTCGCCGCCGAGCTCGCGGGACGCGTCGGCGTGACGTGCCTCGTGCCCGGCGGGATGCGCACCGCGTTCTTCGACGGCCGCACCGAGCAGTACAAGCCTGGCCCGGACGCCGACCTCAACGACCCGCGCGCGACCGCGGCGGCCGTCGTGACGGCGCTGCGCCAGTCGGTCGGCTGCGAGATCCGCGAGATGCTCGTCATGGCGTCCGGCGAGACGTCGTGGCCGTGACGACCGACGCCACCGGGCTCGCGCCCGACCTGCCGGGGCTCGGGGGCCAGGACGCGGGCACGGTCCTCGTGCTGCGCGCGCTCGGGCTCGGGGACGCGCTCACCGCGGTCCCGGCCCTGCGCGGCGTGCGGCGCGCCTGGCCCGGGCGCCGCGTCCTGCTCGCCGCGCCGGAGGAGGTGGGCGGCTGGCTCCGCGACCTCGGGCTCGTCGACGGCGTCGTGCCCGCGCAGGGCCTCGCACCCCTCGCGTGGGTCGAGGAGTCCGAGGCGGTGTCCGGCGCCCCGCCCTCCGGGCACGTCGCCGTGAACCTGCACGGCAGCGGGCCCCAGAGCCACCGCGTGCTCCTCGACACCGCGCCCGAGCACGTCGTCGCGTTCGCGTCGCGCGAGGCGGGCGTCGCCGGACCGGGCTGGGACCCCGACGAGCACGAGGTCGACCGCTGGTGCCGCCTGGTCACGGCCGCGGGCGGAGCGTGCTCGCGCGAGGACCTGCGGCTCGACCCGCCCGCGTCGCGCGGGCGGCACGTCGTCGTCCACCCGGGTGCGGCCTCGGGGTCCCGGCGCTGGCCCGCGGACCGCTTCGCCGCCGTCGCGCGCGACCTCGCCGTCGCGGGGCACGACCTCGTCGTCACGGGCGGCCCGGACGAGCGCGACCTCGGCGCGCGCGTCGTCGCGGACGCCACCGCGTCCCTCGCGGAGGCGACGGGCGCGACGGGCGCCGTGACCGACACCGCGGGCACGCTCGACCTGCCCGCGCTCGCCGACGTCGTCGCGAGCGCGCGCCTCGTGGTGTGCGGCGACACGGGCGTCGCGCACCTCGCGACGGCGTTCGGCACCCCGTCGGTCGTCCTGTTCGGGCCGACCCCGCCGTCGGCGTGGGGCCCGGCGATCGACCCGGAGCGCCACGTCGTGCTCTGGCACGGCGGCGACGGGGCGTCCGCGCGGCCTGGTGGGCAGCCGGACGGATACCGCGGCGACCCGCACGCCGTCACCCTCGACCCGGCGCTCGACCGGGTCACCGTCGACGAGGTCGTGGCCGCGGCCCGAGCGCTGCTCGCGGTGGCACCGCGGCGGGCCTGACCTCGTCGCCGCTGCTCACCGCCGGCTACGCCGTCGGGCTGCTCGACCGCGGCCGTCCCGCGCGGACGCCGGCGACGCCGAGCGAGCGGACGTCCCACCCCGCCGCGCGCCACCGGGCGCGGTCGACGGCGTTGCGCGCGTCGACGAGGCGAGGCGCGCGCACGACGCCGACGAGGTCGTCCGGGTCGAGGGCGCGGTACTCGTCCCACTCGGTCGCGAGGACGACGACGTCGGCCCCGGCGGCCGCCTCGCGCGCGTCGGCCGCGTACCCGAGCTCGGGGGCGGCGGCCTGCGCCAGAGCCAGCGCCTGGGGATCGGTGACGACGACGTCGGCGCCCTCGGCGGCGATCGCCCGCGCGAGCGCGAGCGCGGGAGAGCTGCGCACGTCGTCGCTGTCGGGCTTGAACGCGGCACCGAGCACCGCGACCCGCCGGGCCGCGAGCGAGCCGCCGCACGCCGCGCGGGCGAGCTCGACCGCCCGGTCCCGGCAGCGGTCGTTGATCGCGTCGACCTCGTCGAGGAAGGACACGGCCGGCCCGACGCCGAGCTCGCGCGCCCGGGCCGCGAACGCACGGATGTCCTTGGGCAGGCAGCCGCCGCCGAACCCGAGACCCACCCCCAGGTAGTCCCCGCCGATGCGGCGGTCCAGCGCCATCGTGCCGACGAGCGCGACGGCGTCGCCGCCCGCGGCCTCGCACACCTCCGCGACCGCGTTCGCGAACGAGATCTTCGTCGCGAGGAACGCGTTCGCCGCCACCTTGGCCAGCTCCGCCGTGGCGAGGTCGGTCACGAGGCGCGGGACGCCGTCGTCCAGGAGCCGCGCGTAGACCGCGTCGAGACGCGCCACGAGGGCGTCGCCGTCGTCGGGCACGCCGTAGACCAGCCGGTCGGGGTGCAGCGTGTCCACGACGGCGTGACCCTCGCGCAGGAACTCGGGGTTCCACGCGAGGCCAACGGCGTCGGGCAGGTCGCGGGCGAGCCGCTCCGCCGTCCCGACGGGCACCGTCGACTTGCCGACCACGACCGCGCCCGGCCGCAGGTGCGGGCGCAGCGCGGCGAGCGCCGCGTCGAGCTGCTGCAGGTCGGCCACCCCGCTCCCGGCCGACTGCGGCGTGCCGACGCACAGGAAGTGGACGTCCGAGCCCGCGGCGCGCGCGGCCTCGGTCGAGAACGTGAGGGAGCCGGGACCGTCGGAGCCGGCCAGCAGCGCCGTGAGCCCCGGCTCGAAGAACGGCGCCCGGCCCTCGGCGAGCGCGTCGACCCGGGCGCGGTCGACGTCCACCCCGACGACGTCGTGGCCGAGCCGTGCCATCGCCGCGGCGTGCACGGCCCCGAGGTAGCCGCACCCGTGCACCGAGAGCCTCATGCGTCCGCCCCTCCCGACCCCCCGGCGGCGCCGGTCGCGACCGCCACGGCGGGTCCGCGCCCTGCCTCCTCGCGGAACCACGCGACCGTGCGGGCCAGGCCCTCGGGCCAGGGCGTGCGCGCGCGCCAGCCGAGGACGCGCTCCGCGAGCGCGGTGTCGGGTCGACGGCGGCGGGGGTCGTCCTCGGGCAGGTCGACGTGGACGATCCCCGCGTCGCTGCCGGTCGCGGCGAGCACGTCCTCGGCCACGCGGGCCACGGTGAGCTCGGTGGGGTCGCCCAGGTTCACGGGCCCCGGGTGGTCCGAGCGGGCGAAGGCGAGGATCCCGTCCACGAGGTCGTCCACGTAGCAGACCGAGCGGGTCTGGGAGCCGTCGCCCGCCACGGTGAGCGGCTCGCCCGCGAGCGCCTGGCGGACGAACGTGGGCACCATGCGCCCGTCGTGGCCGCGCATGCGCGGCCCGTAGGTGTTGAAGATCCGCACGATGCCCGCGTCCACGCCGCGCGCGCGGCGGTACGCGGCCGTGGTCGCCTCGGCGAACCGCTTGGACTCGTCGTAGACGCTGCGCGGGCCGACCGGGTTCACGTGGCCCCAGTAGTCCTCGCGCTGCGGGTGCACGTCGGGGTCCCCGTAGACCTCCGACGTCGAGGCGAGCACGAACCGTGCCCCGGCCCGCCCGGCGAGCTCGAGCCCGTGGCGGGTCCCTGCCGAGCCCACGAGCAGGGTCTCGAGCGGGAGCCGCAGGTAGTCCACCGGCGAGGCGGGCGACGCGAGGTGCAGCACGAGGTCGACCCGGTCGGGGTCCGGGACGTCGATCCCCGCGCTGACGTCGGCCGCCACGAACCGAAAGCCGGGCTCGTCGCGCAGCGCGTCGAGGTTGCGGACCTCGCCCGTCGACAGGTCGTCCACGCACACGACCTCCGTGCCCCGGGCCACGAGCGCCTCGCACACGTGGCTGCCTACGAACCCGGCGCCGCCCAGGACCACGGCACGGCGCGCACGACGTCCCGTCGTGCCCGCGCCTCGCACCACCGACGTGTCGCCCATGCTCGTCTCCTCGCGACCGCGCGCGACGGGCCGACGACGCCTGGTCCCGGCCGGTCACGCTCGTGCGGACGGGCTCGCTGCTGGACCCGGGACCTCCACGCTCGCACGGGCCCACCTGGCTCGCACACGCTCCCGCCGGCCTGCCCGCGGGCCGTCGCCGCCCGGGCCGCGAGCGGGACGGGCCCGTGGCACGGTGGCCCGATGAGCGCACCCCCGGCACCCCAGGACCAGGCCGTCGACCCGCAGACCCGGCTGTCCCGGTCGGTCGGGGGCCGGCTCCTCTACCTGTTCATCCTCGGGGACGTGCTGGGCGCGGGCGTCTACGCGCTCGTGGGCGAGATGGCCGGCGAGGTCGGCGGCGCGGTGTGGCTGCCCCTGCTCGTGGCGCTGGGCCTCGCCCTGCTCACCGCCGGCTCGTACGCCGAGCTCGTCACCAAGTACCCGCGGGCCGGGGGCGCGGCGGTGTTCGCCGACCGGGCGTTCCGCAGCCCGCTCGTGTCGTTCCTCGTCGGGTTCTCCATGCTCGCCGCCGGGGTGACGAGCGCGGCGGGGCTCTCGCTCGCGTTCGCGGGCGACTACCTCGCGACCTTCGTCGACGCGCCCGACCGGCTCGTGGCCGTGCTCTTCCTCGCGCTCGTCGCCGCGCTCAACGCGCGCGGCATCAAGGAGTCGCTGCGCGCCAACGTCGCGATGACCGCGATCGAGCTGTCCGGCCTCGTCCTCGTGGTCGTGCTGGCCGCGGTCGTGCTGGGCCGCGGCGAGGGCTCCCCGGGGCGGGTCACGCAGTTCGCGGAGGGCACGACGCCGGCGCTCGCCGTCCTCGCGGCGGCGATCCTCGCGTACTACTCGTTCGTCGGGTTCGAGACCTCGGCGAACCTCGCGGAGGAGGTGCGCGACGTCCGGCGCACCTACCCGCGTGCGCTCTTCGGGGCGCTCGTCACCGCCGGGGTGGTCTACGTGGCGGTCGGCGTGGCCGCCGTCGCGGTCGTCGACCCGCAGACGCTCGCCGGGTCCACGGGCCCGCTGCTCGAGGTCGTCGACGCCGAGGGGTCCGTGCCTGCGTGGGTGTTCTCGCTCGTGGCCCTGATCGCCGTGGCGAACGGCGCGCTGCTGACGATGATCATGTCGAGCCGGCTCGCCTACGGCATGGCGGAACAGGGCCTGCTCCCGTCGGTCCTCGGCCGGGTGCTCCCGCACCGCCGCACCCCGTGGGTCGCGATCGTCGTGACGACGGCGGTCGCCATGGGGCTCGTCTTCACGGGCGACGTGGCCGGGCTCGCCGAGACCGTCGTGCTCCTCCTGCTGCTCGTCTTCGCCTCGACGAACGTCGCGGTCCTCGTGCTGCGGCGCGACCCGGTCGACGCGCCGCACTTCCGCGTCGCGACGGTCGTGCCGGTGCTGGGCGTGGCGTCGTGCGTCCTGCTGCTCACCCAGCAGGACGCCGTGACGTGGCTGCGCGCGGGCATCCTGCTCGCCGTCGGCGCGGTGCTGTACGTCGTCGTGCGCTGGACCCGACGGGCCGCGGACGCGCGCGCGGCATGACGATCCGCACGGAGGGGGAACCGTGGACCCGGTGTGCAGAGAACGGCACCTGGTCCGCGCCGCCTTGCTCCGTGCCGCCCGTGGACCGCTAGCCGCGGGCGCTGCGGTCGTGGTCTTCACCCCGCCGCTGGTCGCGACGTGAGGTACGACGGCGGAGAACCCCTCAGCGGTCGGCGGGCCGCGACACCGAGCCCCGCACGACGAGGTGCAGGGGCAGGACGGTGCGGGCGGGCGCCCCGGTCCGACGCTCGCCCGTCATCGACCGCTCGATCGCGTCCATCGCGGCGAGCGCGAGCGCCGCGACGGGCTGCTCGAGCGTCGTGAGCTTGGGGCGCAGCCACTGGCCGACGCGGATGCCGTCGCACCCGACGACCGAGAGGTCGTCGGGGATGGAGATGCCGTGCAGCTCGGCCGCGCCCAGCATCCCGACGGCGACGATGTCGCTGCCGACGAACACGGCCGTCGGCGCGTTCCCGGGCCGCGTGAGGTAGGGGAACGTCGAGGCGCCGAACTGCTCGGTGTACGGGCCGTGGCGCACGAGGTCCGGGTCGACGTCGAGGCCGGCGTCGTGCATCGCGTCGACGTAGCCGCGCAGGCGGTCCTGGGTCGTGGACAGCTCGGCCGGTCCGGCGACGTGCGCGATGCGCCGGTGCCCCTGCTGCACGAGATAGCTCGTGGCCTGGTAGGCACCGCCGTAGTTGTCGACGGTGATGGTCTCGACGGGCAGGTCGAGGTCGACCTCCTCGTCGATGACGACGACGGGCAGCCCGTCCGCGACGGCGCGCGCGAGCCGGTCGTCGGTGCGCGACATGCCCACGTACACGACGCCGCCGAGCGACCCGTCGCTCGCGAGGAGCTGCCCGAGGCCCGACTCCGCGTCGCCGTGCCGGGTCGACAGCGCGACGACGAGCGGGACCCGGCGGTCGCCCGCGAGGCGTGCGACCTCCTCCGCGAGCGCGGTGAAGAACGGGTTGACGAAGTCGGGCACGACGAGCGCGACGACCCCGGTGCGGCGCTCGTGCTCGCGCGCCGCCGGGCCGGGCGCGGGGACGACGTACCCCACCTCGCGCACCGCGGCGTCGATCCGCGCGGCCGTCTCCGGCTGGACGTTGAGCTGTCCGCGCAGGTAGCGCGAGGCGGTCGAGGCCGACACGCCGGCACGTTGCGCAACACGTGTGAGCGTCATGGCTCCCCTCCAACGGCTCGCGTCCCAGACTCCCTGCACCTTACCGGCACCGCGTCGGACAGGCGGTGTTGACAGGCCGACCACTCCCACCCTACGGTCTTGCGCAACGCCACACAACGTTGCGCAACGTCGTCGCCGACGCGCCGCGCGACCAGATTCGCAAGGAGGCCGGGATGAGCCGGGTTCTGCTCGCCGGGGAGTCGTGGATCAACGCGACCACCGACTACAAGGGGTACGACGCGTTCCCCCACGCCCAGCTCGAGGTCGGGTGCGCGCGCCTGCTCGAGGCGCTGGCCGCCGAGGGCCACGAGGTCACGCACCTCCCCTCGCACCTCGTCGCCGAGGACTTCCCCTCCACGCTCGACGAGCTCGACGCCTACGACGTCGTGATCCTGTCCGACATCGGCGCCAACTCGCTCCTGCTGCCGCCCGTCGTGTTCTCCCAGGGGCGCCCGTTCCCGAACCGGCTCAAGCTCCTCGCCGAGTGGGTCCGCCGCGGCGGCGGCCTCATGATGGCCGGCGGCTACCTCAGCTTCCAGGGCTTCCAGGCCAAGGCCAACTACCACGGCACCGCCGTCGAGGCCGTCCTGCCCGTCGACATCCTCCCGTACGACGACCGCGAGGAGACCCCCGAGGGCATCGGCGGCACCCTGACCGACGTCGAGCACCCCGTCACCGCGGGCCTCGACCGCGAGTGGCCGATCCTCCTCGGCTACCAGCGCCTCACCGCCAAGTCCGACGCGACCGTCCTGGCCACCATCGAGGGCCGCCCGCTCGTCGCCGTCCGCACCGAGGGCGAGGGGCGCACGCTCGCGTTCGCCTCCGACATCTCCCCGCACTGGGCCCCGCGCGAGTTCATGGACTGGGTCGGCTACGGCCCGCTGTTCGGCCAGGCCGTCACCTGGCTCGCGGGCTGATGACGCCCGAGGTGGTGGTCGTCGGCAGCCTGAACATGGACCTCAGGCTGACCGTCGACCGCCTGCCCCGCTCGGGCGAGACCATCTCCGCGACGGGCCTCGTCCGCTCCCCCGGCGGCAAGGGCGCCAACCAGGCGGTCGCCGCCGCCCGGCTCGGCCGGCGCGTCGCCATGGTCGGCGCCGTCGGCGACGACGACGACGGCCGCGCCATCCGCCGCCGCCTCGCCGTCGAGGGCCTCGTCCTCGACGGCCTCGCGACGGCGGACCGCCCCACCGGCGTCGCCGTCGTGCTGTGGGAGCAGCCCGAGTCGACGATCGTCATCGAGCCCGGCGCGAACGCCGTCGTCGACGAGGCGTTCGTCGCCGAGCGCGCCGACCTCGTCCGCGACGCGGCCGCCGTCCTGTGCCAGTGCGAGACGCCGCTCGGCGCCCTGCGCGCCGTCGCCGCCACCGCGACGGGCACCACGGTCCTCAACCCGGCGCCCGCCGTCCCGCTGCCCGCCCCCGTGCGCGCCGCGTTCCGCGTGCTCGTGCCCAACCGGTTCGAGCTCGCGACCCTCGTCGGCGCGACCACCGAGCCGGCCGGCGAGGACGAGGTGCTCGCCATGGTGCGCGCGCTCGACCACCCCGGGGACGTCGTCGTCACCCTCGGGGCCGACGGCGCGCTCGTCGTCCCCGCAGGAGGCGCACCAGTCGCCGTCCCGGCGGAGCGCGTCGACGCCGTCGACACGACCGCCGCCGGCGACTCGTTCTGCGCGGCGCTCGCGGACGGCCTCCTCCACGGCGGCGACCTCGTCGAGTCCGCCCGCTGGGCGGCGCACGTCGCCGCCTCGACCACCACCCGCCACGGCGCCGTCGACTCCCTGCCGCGCGCCGCCGACCTGGCCCCCGAGGGCACCAGGATTCCGCTCCACAGCTAAGTCCGACGTACCGTCGGAGGAAGGCACGGTCACGCAATGAAGCACACCACGCCGGCGACCACCGGTTCCCCGTCCGGCACTCAGGGAGGTGCTCTGAACTCGTCAGCCCGCCGCAGCAGGGTCAAGGACACCGCGACCGCCCTGCTCGTCGTCGCGACCGTCCTCGCGGGGGCCCTCGGCCCGATGCAGGCGGCCGTCAACGGCCAGCTCGGCAAGACGATCGGCGACGGGCACGCCGCCGCCCTCATCTCGTTCGGGACCGGCCTGGTCCTCATGTTCGTCGTCGTGTTCGCGCGCCCCGCCACCCGGCGCGAGGCGCTCGCGATCCCCGGCCTGATCCGCTCGCGCACCATCCCGTGGTGGAACTACCTCGCGGGCCTGTGCGGCGCCGTCATCGTCCTCTCCGAGGGCGTCACCGTCGGCGTCCTCGGTGTGGCCACGTTCCAGATCTCGCTCATCTCCGGCCTCGTGATCTCCGGCGTCATCTGCGACCGCCTCGGCGTCACGGCGTCGGTCAAGCAGCCGCTCACCGCGACGCGACTCCTGGGCGCCGCGCTCGCCATCGCGGCGACCGTCGTCGTCATCTCGCCGAGCTTCTCCGTGCCGCACACGATCGTCCTGGCGATCATGCCGTTCGTGGGCGGCCTGCTCGCGGGCTGGCAGCCGGCCGGGAACGCGGCCGTCGCCGACGTCACCGGGTCGATGCTCGTCTCGATCGGCTGGAACTTCCTCGTGGGCTTCACGGCCCTGCTGATCGCCTACCTGGTGCGGGCGGCCACGGGCGGCGTCGACTTCCAGCTCCCGAGCGAGTGGTGGATGTACCTGGGCGGGCCGCTCGGCCTGCTGTCCATCGCGCTCATGGCGCTCCTGGTGCGCGGCCTCGGCCTGCTGCTGCTGGGCCTCGCGTCGGTCGCGGGCCAGCTCGTCGGCTCGCTCGTCCTGGACGCCGCGATCCCGGCGCTCGGGCACACCGTCCACGTCGCGACCGTCGTCGGCACCGTCGTCGCGCTCGTGGCCGCCGGGATCGGCATGATCCCGTCGGGCAAGGCGGCCCACCCCGACGAGCCGGGCGACGGCGCGCACGAGGACGCCGTGGCCGCGGCGGTCGCGGGCGGCGAGCCGGGCGAGGCGAGCCGGCGATGAGCGTCACGCCCGCCGGCCACGTGCAGACGGTCACCGGCCGCGCCGCGGCCGCGGACCTCGGCCTCACGCTCCCCCACGAGCACCTCTTCAACGACCTGTCCGGGGTGCTCGACCCGCCGAGCTACCGCTTCTCCGCGGCGGTCGTCGAGGCCCCGGTCTCCGCGTCGGTCGCGTGGGCGCTGCGCCAGGACCCGTACTGCTGCGCGGACAACATCGCCGACAAGCCGGTCGCCGCGGTCGCCGCGGAGCTCGAGAGCTTCGCGGCGCTGGGCGGGCGCACGATCGTCGACGCGACGTCGAGCGCCGCGATCGGGCGCAACCCGGAGCGGCTCGCGGAGGTGGCCCGCCGGACGGGCCTGCACGTGGTCGCGGGCTGCGGCGCGTACCTCGAGAAGTTCGAGGGCGACCGCATCGCCGCGGCGGCCGTGGACGCGCAGGCGTCCGCGATCGTCGCGGAGCTCGCCGACGGGATCGGCGGGACCGGCGTGCGGCCCGGCATCATCGGCGAGATCGGCGTCTCGCCGTCGTTCACCGCGGGCGAGGCCGCGTCGCTGCGCGCGGCGGCCCTCGCGCAGCGCGAGCACCCGCACGTGGCGCTCCAGGTCCACCTGCCCGGCTGGCAGCGCCGCGCGCACGAGGTGCTCGACCTCGTGCTCGACGAGGTGGGCGTGCGCCCGGAGAAGGTCGTGCTGTGCCACATGGACCCGTCCGCCGACGACCCGGACTACCAGCGGTCCGTGGCCGAGCGCGGCGTCTGGCTCGAGTTCGACATGGTCGGCATGGACATCACCTTCCCGAAGGAGGGCGTGTCCCCCGACCCGCACACGACCGCGACCGCGGTGCAGCGCCTCGTCGAGGCCGGCCACGCGGGCCAGGTGCTGCTCAGCCACGACGTGTTCCTCAAGCAGATGTGGGTGCAGCACGGCGGCAACGGGTTCGCGTACGTCCCGACCGTCTTCACGGAGATGCTCGCGTCGCGCGGCGTGCCGCGCGACGTGCTCGCCCGGCTCACCCACGACAACCCGGTGGCGATGCTCACCGCGTGACGCGACGCCCTCCGCCACCCGCACGGCCGGGACCCGCACGGGTCCCGGCCGTCGGCGCGCCCGGGACCTCCGGCCCTGGTCAGGGCGTCGCGCTCTGAGAGGATCGGCGCATGAGACGACGTGCCCTCCCGACCCTCGTGGCCGCCGTGGCCGCCGTGGCCGCCACCGCCCTCGTGCTCGCCGGCTGCTCCGGCGGGTCCGGCGACTCCCCCGAACCCTCCGCGCTGGACGCGCTGCTCGACCGTCACGACCTCGCCGGGCTCAGCGGCCAGGAGGTGGTGGACCGGCTCGAAGGCCTCGAGACGGCCGACCGGCCGACCGACCTCGTCGCCTCGGTCCGCGCGGCGGAGCTCGTGCTCGCGGACGAGACGTACGAGACCACGGTCCCGCTGCCCGAGGACACGTTCTACCTCTCCGTCGCGCCCTTCGTGGACGAGACGCACGAGTGCTTCTACCACTCGCTGACGACGTGCCAGGGCGAGCTCGCGGACGAGCCCGTGTCCGTCACGGTCGTCGACGCGGCGACCGGCGAGGTCCTCGTCGAGGAGGACACGACGCTCGGCGCGAACGGGTTCGTCGGCCTCTGGCTCCCGCGCGACGTGGACGCCGAGCTGCGCGTGGAGCACGAGGGACGGGTCGGCACGACGACCGTCTCGACCGGCGCCGACGACCCCACCTGCCTCACGTCGTTGCAGCTCGTCTGACTCAGCCGACGACGGTGAAGCGCGTCGTGACGACGGGGCCGTGCTCCCCGGTCGCGGGGTCGACGACGCGCAGCCCGAGCGAGTGCTCGCCGAGCGAGAGCCCGGTCACCTGCCGGACCAGCGGCGCGTCGGCGAGCGTGTGGAGGTTGCCCGTCGGACGATCGTCGACGAAGGCCTCGACGACCAGCCCGGGGGTCCCGGCGATCTCGGCGTCGACCGCGTAGCCCGTGGGCTCCCACGGCAGGCCGGAAGGCCGTCCCGTGACCGTCGCCCCGGGGCCGGGCGAGAGCAGCACGGGCACGTCGAAGGCGAACGGCCCCAGCGGCACGGACGGCGCGGACGTGACGCCCTCGACCACCTGCACCACCCGGAGCCGGTGCTCGCCCGCGGCGCCGAGACCGTCGGCGACCGCCTCCCACGCGCCGTCGTGCCCGGCCTCTGCCGTCCCGACGACGGCGCCCGCCGCGTCCAGGACCCGGACCGTCGCGCCGGGGGCGCCGGTGCCGCGCAGCACCGGGAACACCGCGAGCGCACCGGGCGCCGGGGCCGACGCGACGACCGGGGCCGCCGGGGGCTGCGGCGCGGGCTCCTCCGTGCCCGGGTCCGTGCCGGGGTCCGGTTCCGGGGGCTCCGGCGCGGGCGGTGGGGCCGGGGTGGGAGGGATCCCGACCGCCGGGATCGACGGCCCTGTGACGGGGGGCGTCGCCCTCCCGGTGCTGGGTACCGGCCCGGGGTCGAGCGGGCCCGTCGTGGGCACGTCGGCGGGGCCCGGGGCGGCGTCCGGGGCGGCGTCGGGCGCCGTGCCGGGCTCGACGGCCGGCCCGTGCGCCTCGTCCTCGGGCGCGGCGGGGGCGGCCGGCACCTCGTCGGCCTGCACGCCCGGGGAGGCGAGCGCGCCCACGGCCTGGCCTGCTGCCGGCGTCGGTTCGCCGCCGCCCCACCACCCGGCGACGGCGCCGACGCCCACGACCGCCGCGACGACCGTCGCCGCCACGCCCCCGAGGACGAGGCCCGGGAGCGCGCCGGCAGCGCCGCCCGCGCCGGCGGAGGTCGCGACCGGGGTGGCCGCGGCGTGGGACGTGGCGGCCGGGGCGACCGGGGACGCGGCGGCCGTGGCGGCCGTGGGCGCGACCACCGTGCCCGCGGCCCCGAGGGCGGCCGGCACGCCGAGGACGAGCGGCAGCAGCACGAGGCGCAGGCGCGAGGCGACGTCGTCCACCTCCTCGGCGAGGATCGAGCACGCGAGGCACCCCGTCAGGTGGTCCTCGACGCGGTCGCGGGCGCTCGGCGAGAGCGTGCCGCGCGCATGGTCGCCCAGGCGCTCGGCCGTCCAGCGGCAATCCGGCGCGACGGCGTCGGTCTCGACGTGGGCCTGCAGCCACTCCCGGCGCAGCCCCTCGCGCGCCCGGTACGCGAGCGCGGCCGTGGCGGGCGCGGACAGGCCCAGGAGCGGCCCCGCCTCGCGCGGCTCCATCCCCTCGACCTCCGTGTACCAGAGCACGGACTGCCAGCGCTCGGGCAGACGTCGGAACGCCCGCACCGTGACCGACCGCTCAAGCACCTCGGTCGTGGCGTCCCGCGCGTCGGCGACCTCGGGGACCTCGTCGACGGGGAACGGGGCGGGCGTGCGCGACCACGACGCGGCGACCGCGCGCAGGGTCGTGTAGAGGTAGGGGCGGAACGGGCCCGTCGGGCCGGCCCCCGCCTGGAGGGCGTGCAGGATGCGCGCGAACGCTTCCTGGAGGAGGTCGTCGGGGTCGTAGGTCGCGGTGAGACGCCGCGCCGCGGCCCTCCCGGCCCCGGCGTGGCGCCCCCAGAGCTCCGCGTAGGCGTCGACGTCCCCCGCGCGCACGGCGTCGGCGAGCTCGACGTCGTCCCGCGCGGGAGCGGGCTCGACGTCGTGCTCGTCGTGCGAGACCGCGCCGGCCCGGGTGCCGACGGCTGCGGTCTGGTGGTGCGCGTGCATGGTCGCCTCTCGTCCGGGGCAGCGCGGTCGGCGCGACCCCTCTGGGGGAGAGACCGCCCCGGCGCACGATCATGACGCCGGGACGGCCTCGCGGTGACGAACGTCACCCCGCCCAGGTCCCTCAGGCCCGGGCGCGGCGCCGCGCGACGACGACCACCGCCCCGGTCGCGACGAGCAGGGCCGCGACGAGGGCCGCGACACCGAGGGTCGTGCCGGTGACCGCCAGGGCCCCGTTCGGGGCCGGCGTGCTGGGCTGCGTCCCGGGTGCCGGGGGCTCGGCGGTCTCCGCGGGGCCGCCGGGCTCGGCGGGCACGTCCGGGACGTCGGCCTCGTTCGTCAGGACGACCTCCGCCGTCGTGCCGTCGCCGGCCACGACGCGCGCCGCACCGTCCGCGAGCACCTCGACCCCCTCTCCGGAGAACGACGGCGCCCGCCACGCCACCCCGTCGAGCGCCGCGGGAGCGGCCTCGGCGAGCGTGACGACCGTGCCCGCGGGCAGGTCCGCGAGCGACGCCGTGGACCCGTCGGTGACGACCAGCTCCCCGGTCACCTCGCCCTCGGGACCCTCGTACGCGTAGGCGACGACGAACGTGGTCCCCTCGGCCACGGCGTCGGCGGCGGCCCCCGTCACGCGCTTGGTCACGGCGATCCCCCCGACGTGCGCGTCGAAGGTGTTCGTCGCGACGACGTCGATCGTCGCGGGCGAGGCCGCCGTGACCTCGATCGGGCCGGCGGGGGCGAAGGTCACGCGGTCGGCTCCGCCGTCGTCCGTCTCGGTCAGCCCGCACACGGCACCCACCGGCACGCCCGCGAACGTCGTCGTGCCCCCCGCGGAGAGCGTGGCGGCACGGGGGAACCCGGCCAGCGTCTCGCCGTCCGCGTCGGTGCAGACCAGCTCGAACCCGAACGGACCGGTCACGCCCTCCGCGGCGTCGCCGTCGAGCTGCTTGGTGAGCCGGATCGAGCGCACGCCCTCGCCCCGCCGGTCCCGCCGGCGCCCGCGTACTCCGCGGACGCCTCGACGTCGCCGACCGCGAGGCCGGTCACCGTGTTCTCGTACCGGTCGCCGTCGCGCGCGTCGTCGGGGACCGCGGTCGCGTACGTGAGCACGTAGACGTAGTCGGCTCCGTGGGCGTCGGGCACGCTGAACCGGAACTGGTTCGCGGCCGGTCCCGTCTCGACGACGTAGTCCGCAGGATCCATCCAGAAGCCCGCGTCCCAGAAGTCGCCGTCGTCCCAGCGGTCGACGGGCACCGCGAGCGCCCCGACGCTGCCCTCGACCAGGGTGAGGCGCGGGTCGAACGTGTCCGTGAGCACGACCGGGTCGCCGTCCGGGCCGGTGAGGTACTGGCCGGGCACGTACACGTCCCAGCGCACGACGTCGGCCGAGCGGTCGTACCACCCGCCCTTGACGGGGTAGGTGGGCGGCTGCCAGCCTCCGCCGCCCTCGCCCTCGCCGATGCCGCCGGGGACGTCGACGCGGATCTCGACGCCGCCGCCCGTGGTGAACACGAGCACGTCGGCGTCGGTCGTCTCGGTGACCTGGGCCCAGAAGAACAGCGTCCCCGCGACCCCCGTGTGCGTCGCGACGTAGTCGCCGAGCGTGCAGACGAACTGCGACTCGTCCACGGTGCACGATCCGACCACCGCCCCCGAGGGGTCGGCGAGGTCGAACGTGTCGGTGAACCCGACGATGCGGGGGCTCGTGGGGAGCGCGAGGCGGAACGTGTCGCCCGGGCGCGCGCCGTCGGGCACGGCCCAGGTGGCGTCGAGGCGGATCGAGTCCCACTGGTGGATCTCCCCGGTGGGTCGGGTGATCTCGACGCCGGTGATCGCGTCGAGCTCGGTGGCGCTCGCGGCCGTGGGGACGGCGGCGAGGCCCAGCAGGGCGAGCAGCAGCGCGACCGCGCCGGCGAGGGCGCGGCGCGCGGGCGAGGTGCTCGCGCGCGGGGGGCGGGCGGTGGGGGGCACGGCGGTTCTCCTTCACTTCTGGACGGTCGTCCAGGAGTGAGGACGCGACGCGAGGCGGATCATCACGCGGCGTGTCGCACGTCACACCGGCTCGACGGCGGAGCGGGGGCCCGGCCAGCCCGGCCCGGGGCGCCGTGGCCGTGCCGGGACGCACGACGGCGCCCGTCGCACGCAGGTGCGACGGGCGCCGTCGGGTGCGCGGAGCGACGCGTCAGGCCGTGCCGGCGTACGCGAGCACGATCTCCTCGGTGACGGTCTCGCCGTCGCGCTCGACGGTGGCCGTGACGGTCACCTCTCCGGCCGGGGCCTCGACGAGCCGGGTCGCGAACGCCTGGTAGGCGTTCTTCCCGGGCGCCACGTCGGCGTACTCCTTGCTGCCGTACGGCGTCGCGAGAGTGATGTCGACGGGGGCGTCGTCCTCGTTGAGCACGCGCACGGCGACGTACTGCTTGCCGCCCATGGTCCGCAGCTCGGCCTCGGCCGCGAGGTCGATCGCCGGGCCGTCGTCGACGAGCCCGGTCTGCCAGTCGACGAGGTCGTCGATCTTGGACGCGAGCAGGTCCCGGTCTCCCGCGGCCGCGGACAGGTGGTCGACGAGCGACCGCGCGCCGCCGAGCACCTGGACCGCGGTCGCGGGGTCGCCCGCCTCGGCCGCGGCGCGCGCGCTGCCGAGCAGCGAGCTGATCGCGCCCGCGATCACGCTGTCGCCCACCGCGGAGGTGTCCAGGCCGGCCACGACGCCGTCGACCTCGGGGAACGTCACGCAGTTGCCGCCGCCCTCGACGACGCCCGCGGTCCACTCGACGCCCTTGAGCACGTGCTCGCGGAAGAGGGGGTCCGTCCAGGACTCGTCGGTGTGCCCGGCGCCCTCGTACCAGGAGCGGCCGCCCTCGAAGTTCTGGCACCACGAGAGCGGGTGGTCCTCGCCCATCGCGCCGTTGCCGGGCGAGTACGTCGACTCGTCGAGCGTGACGAGCACGTGCACGTCCGCGCGAGGGTTGACCGAGTAGTTGTACCACTCGTCGAACCGCTCCCAGACGGCCGGCAGGTGCGCGGTCGAGGGGTGCGACGGGCTCTCGACGCGCATCGTCGCCGTCTGCTGCTGCGGGTGGCTGACGAACCGCGCGCCGCCGCCCGTCAGCTCGCTGTACCAGGGGACGGTGTGCATCGTGTCGGTCGCGGCGTGCAGCCCGACGAACCCGCCGCCGTCGTGGATGTAGCCCTGGAGCGCCGCGAGCTCGGTGTCGTCGAGCAGGCGCGGCGCCGCCGGGTCGAGCGAGTTGGTGTTGTCGACCGGCGAGACGAAGACCAGGGTCGCGTACTGCGACAGGTCCTCCGCGCTCGTGAACGGCGTCGAGTCGAGCGTGAGGTCGGGCTGGCCCGGCGAGCCGCTCCCCCACCAGCCCGCGGAGTCGTTCGGCGGGTCCCACACGTCGACCGTGAAACCGTTGTCCTCACCGAGCTCGATCAGCGCGCGCGTCGTGTCGTCGATGTGCGAGTGCCGGAACCCGAGCGTCTTGCCGACGACGAGGATCTTGTAGTCCTCCTCGTCGGCGGCCGCCGGCCCCGCGGCCACGAGCGTCGCCCCTCCCGCGAGGGGCAGCGCGACCGCGGCCGCCACCGCCCGCCTGACCGTCGTACCGCTGAACAAATCCATGCGTGCTTCTCCCTCGTCGTCGAGAGCGCTGGCCGGCGCCGGCCCCGGCCGACCGCCGGTCGATCTCCAGGGGACATCTCCAGGCCCGGCGGCGCGCACTCCTGCGTGCGTGGACGTCGGCTGCTGCCGATGCCGCGAGTTTTGACGGCGACCGATCAAAAGTCAAGGACTCAACGACCGTGGCGCACCGATCTCACCCGCTCCCACCCCGAGACGACCGCCCCCGTCGAGCAGGTGGTCGTGGCACGTCCGGCTGAGCGGACGCGCCACGACCACTCGCTCGACGCGCCGGGACCGCCTGGTCGGTGGTCAGCCCTTGACGCAGAGGAGCGTCGTGAGGCGGGCGACGACCTCGACGAGGTCGGACTGCGCGCGGACGACCTCGTCGAGGTCCTTGTACGCACCCGGGATCTCGTCGAGCACCCCGGCGTCCTTGCGGCACTCCACGCCGGCTGTCTGGGCGGCGAGGTCGTCGACCGTGAAGGTCTTCTTCGCCCTGGTGCGGGACATGCGACGGCCCGCGCCGTGCGACGCCGACCAGTAGGACTCCGGGTTCCCGAGCCCGCGCACGATGTACGAGCCGGTGCCCATGGACCCGGGGATGAGACCGAGGTCGCCCTTCCCGGCCCGGATCGCGCCCTTGCGGGTCACGACGAGCTCCTGCCCGTCGACGCGCTCGACCGCGACGTAGTTGTGGTGGACGTTCACGGCCTCGTCGAACGCGATCTCGCGACCGGGGAACGACGCGCGCACCGCGTCGGCCACGAGCGTCATCATGACCGCGCGCGACCGCGCCGCGTACTCCTGAGCCCACCACAGGTCGGCCAGGTACGCGTCCATCTCCGGCGTCCCGCCGAGGAACACCGCGAGCTCGCGGTCGACGAGCCCCCGGTTGTGCTCGAGGCGCTTCGCGACGGCGACGTGCTGCTCGGCGAGCGTCTTGCCGATGTTGCGCGACCCCGAGTGCAGCTGGAGCCACACAGAACCGGACTCATCCACACACAACTCAACAAAGTGGTTGCCTCCACCAAGCGTTCCGAGCTGGCGGCGCGCCCGACTCTCGATGTCCGAGACCCGTCCGTGCAGCCCGGAGAACCGCGACCAGAAGGCGTCCGCGCCGCGTGCGACCTCGGCCGGGCCACGCCCGGAGATCGAGCGCAGCCGGTGTGGGTCGACCGGCTCGTCGTGCGCGTGGAACCCGACGGGGATCGCCGCCTCGATGCGCGTACGGACCGGCCCGAGGTCGTCAGGGAGGTCCTCGGCCGTGAGCGACGTGCGGACGCCGATCATGCCGCAGCCGATGTCGACGCCGACCGCGTTGGGCGACACGGCGTCGCGCATGGCGATGACCGAGCCGACGGTCGCGCCCTTGCCCAGGTGGACGTCGGGCATGACGCGCACGCCCTCGACCCACGGCAGCGCCGCGATGTTGCGCAGCTGCTGCAGCGCGGCGGGCTCGACGGCGTGCTCGTGCGCCCACATGAGGGTGGGCGCCTTCGCACCGGAGAGCGGGACGGGGAACGCGTGGGCCTCGGTGCTCACGGTGCTGACCTCCTCGGGTCGTCCTGACGATCACGACGCCGCCCCGGAGGGGCGGCGCTGGTGCGCGCGGGAGGACTCGAACCCCCGCCGCCCGGCTCCGGAAGCCGGCGCTCTGTCCGCTGAGCTACGCGCGCTGGTGCTCCTTAACGTCGAGCAGACGGGACGCGAGGCGTCCAGGTGCCCTCGGAGGGAGTCGAACCCCCGTCTCCGCTTCCGTAGAGCGGCGTCGTGTCCGTTGGACCACGAAGGCAGTGCTCCTCTCCACAGGCGCACGACAAATGCGCACCGGCGGCGAAAAGAGCAGAATGGCAGCACGAGAAATACGCCCCGGCCGGGGCGCGTTCATGCACAAGAAAAAAGCCGTCCCGGCGATGTCCGGGACGGCCTGTCGTGCGACGCTGGGTCAGACGACAGGACCGCCGGAGTCGCCGGCGAGGAACGAGGACACGCCGAGATACACCGCGGGCAGCACGACGCGCGGCTGCTCGCAGGGCAGCACGGGACGTCGCCGGTCCTGCTGGACGGGTTCGCGCACGGCACTGCTCCTCTCGGTCATGTCGGGTGGCCCACGCACCGGAATGTCGTCGACCGAGGAAGACCGTACGCGCCTTTTCCGTTCGACACAACCTCATTTCCAGAATTCATCGGAAATGCGCTGCGAGCTCCGCCGTCCGGGGCCGGCCCGGCGGCCCCCTCCCGGGCTCGTCGGCGCTTGGCACACTTTTCCCCACCGGGACATCCGCGCCCTGACGGCCCTCCGGCGCTGTCGGCGGCACCCGGTAGGGTTCCGGACGTTCCGGACAACACCCCCCGACGCCGACGAACCACCCGGCCGGGCCGACGACAGGAGACCCGCCGCCATGATGGGCGCCCACCACGCCGCGACCGGAGCCGCCGCCTGGGTGGCGGTGACGTCCACCGCCCCGTTCGCGCTCGGTTGGCACCCCGTGTCGTCGGTCGGCGTCATGACGGGCGCCGTCGTGTGCGCCGGGGCCGCCCTCCTCCCGGACGCGGACCACCACAACGGCACGTTCGCGCACTCGCTCCCGCCCGTGAGCGAGTGGGTGTCCGACGCCGTCGAGACGGTCTCCGGCGGCCACCGGCAGGGCACGCACTCGTTCCTCGGCATCGCGGTGTTCACGGCGCTCGCGTGGCTCGTCGGGCTGGTCACGGTCGAGACGGAGAGCTTCGGCACGGTCTACGTGGGCGGCGGCCTCCTCGCGGTCCTGCTCGTCGCCCTCGCGCTCAAGGCGCTCAAGCTCACGCGGCGCGGCAAGCTCATGCCGTGGGTCACGTCGCTCACCGTCGCGGTGCTCGTCGCGCTCTTCTCCCCCGAGGAGTGGAACTGGCTCCCGGTCGCCGTCGGGATCGGCGTGACCGTGCACATCCTGGGCGACGTGCTCACGACCAACGGCGCGCCGCTGCTGTGGCCGGTGAAGATCCGCTCCCCACGCTGGGTGCGTCGGTCCCTCGTCGTCGACGACGTGTGGCGCCCCAGCGGCAGCTTCGCCCTGCCCCTGCTCGGCGACACCGGCTCCGTGCGCGAGTGGATCCTCGCGACGGCCGTCGGCCTCTACGCGACGGTCGGGTTCGTGTGGTCCGCGCTCGACCAGATGGGCTACGACACCTACGGGACGTACGAGCGCGTCGCGTCGGCGATCCAGGCGCTGACCACCGGCGCCGCGTGAGCCGTCCCGCCTGACGACCGACGACCGACGACCGACGGTAATTCGCTTGCCCCGGGCCGCGCCCGGGTGGGACGGTCACGGGACGTCGCCCGCGCCGTCGGGCACCGGAGGAAGGAGGAACGCCATGAGCTGGACGACCCACGCTCGCGTGTCCACCACCCCCGGGAGCACCGACCGCCGCTAGACGGTCCAGGGCCCGTCCCGTGAGACGGCCCGCGCCCGCCGCTCGCCCCCGAGGCGACGGCAGCGCCGTGCGCTCCCCGCCCGAAGGAGCCCACCCGTGCCCGAGCACGACCTGCTGTACCCCGACCCGTACCTCCCGCCGACGTTCGCGGGTGACCCCCGCACTCCCCCGCCCCGCCGCCTGCGGCGCCATGACGACGCCGCCGACCTCGACGACGCCGGTGCCGCCACGGGCGTCCTCGACGCCGCGCTCGGCGACGACCAGCGCTGGTCCACGTGGTCCGCCGTCGAGAAGGGGCAGCGCGGACCCGAGCCGCGCCCCGACTGGGTGGTCACCGCCGACGCGGCCGTCGACACCGAGCTGGGCGTGCTCAAGACCGGCAAGGAGGCGGACGTGTTCCTCGTCGAGCGCGCCGTCCCCGACGACGCCGCCCGGCGCTCGCTGCTCGCCGCCAAGCGCTACCGGGACCTCGACCACCGCGCGTTCCGGCGCGACACCGTCTACACCGAGGACCGCCGCGTGCGCCGCACGCGCGACCGGCGCGCGCTCGACCGCAAGTCTCGCTACGGCCGCCAGGTCGCGGCCGGGCAGTGGGCGGCGGCGGAGTTCGCCGCGCTCGGCGAGCTGTGGTCGGCCGGCGCCCCCGTGCCCTACCCGGTGCAGATCGACGGCAACGAGATCCTCATGGAGTTCGTCGGCACGTCGGACGGCGTCGCGCACGAGGCCGCGCCACGGCTCGCGCGCACGCGGCCCGACCCGGACCTCCTCGCGTCGTGGTGGGACCAGCTCCGCGACGGGATGGCGGTGCTGGCACGCCTCGGCTTCGCGCACGGCGACCTCTCCCCGTACAACGTCCTCGCGGACGGCGACCGGCTCGTCATCATCGACCTGCCGCAGGTGGTCGACCTCGTGGCCAACCCGTTCGGCACCGAGCTCCTGCTGCGCGACTGCCGCACGATGTCCGCGTGGTTCGCCGCGCGAGGTCTGGAGACCGACGCCGACGAGCTCTTCGCGCTCCTCCTCGCCGAGGCGTGGTGACCGCACCGCACCCTCCGCGCCGCGACCGCGCCGACGCCGGACGGACGCGGTAGAACGGGAGCATGGAACCCACCACCGAGTCCTTCGACGCCGACGACGTCCAGACGTTCCTCACGACCTACGGGGTCGCGCTCTCGACGGGTGACCTCGACACGATCGGCGAGAGCTACGCGTTCCCCGCGCTCGTCGTCGGAGCGACCGGGTCGGTGCTCCTCGCCGACCCGGAGTCCGTACGGGAGTCGACGGCCGAGCTCGCCCGCGGGTTCCGCGAGCGCGGGCTCGTGGGCGTCGTGGCCCACCTCGTCGGCGTCGAGGAGGTGGGCGACGCGCTCGTGTGGGCGCACGCGCGCTGGAGCTACCGCGACGAGTACGCCAACGAGCAGGAGGCGCAGGAGGTCCGCTACCTGCTGCGCCGCGCGCGCGACACGTTCGAGGTCTGCGTCACCGCGCCGGTCGCTCCGTAGCGTCGACCGGTCAGCGCGTCACGGGCCCAGGGATCCGTGGCGCGCCGACAGGTCGCCGGTCAGGACAGCCGGTTGTCGCGGTCCTCCCACGGGGTCGGGGTCGCCTCCTTGCGCGGGGAGTCGTCGGGCTGCAGCGCCCGGACCAGGAACGAGCCGGCGGCCAGCACGATGCCGCCGGTGAACACGACGTGCAGCAGCACGGAGGCGGCCTCGAGGACGCCCAGCGGCACGGGCACGCTGAACATCACGCGCGGGAGGAGGACGCTGCGGAACAGCTCGCCGACGACCGCGAGCGCCAGCCCGGTCCAGAGCATCGTGCGGGGAGTCAGACGGGGTGGCATCGCAGGGTCCTCTCGTCGGTGAGCCGGTGCGCGGGTGCCGACCCGTCGTCGCGCGCGGCGACGGGGCCTGCGTCCGGTCCGTTCCTACCACGGGACCGCGCTCCGGAGCGCAAGGACCCCGAGGTTCCGGAGCCGGGGCGTCGGACCGCACGCCCGGGCGCGGCGTCAGTGGAAGTCGCGCGACGTCGTCGCGACCTGGAGGGAGAGCGGGGCGAGGTGCTCCGCGACGAGGTTCGTGGCGCCGTCGGCCCGTTCGAGCCGCCCGCGCACGACGAGCGCCGCGGACCCGCGCGCGACCTTCCGGAACCGCTGCCACAGCCCCGGCGAGCACACGACGTTGAGGATCCCCGTCTCGTCCTCGAGCGACAGGAACGTCACGCCCCCGGCCGTCCCGGGTCGCTGACGGTGCGTGACGACGCCACCCACCGCGACGCGCGACGACGGGTGGGGGCGCGTCCCGGGCACCTCGCCCGCGGCGCGCTCCGCCTCGTCGACGCGTTCGATCTCGCGCGACACCGCGACCGCGCCCACGACGGTGAGCACCCCGGCCGCGGTGAGGCCGTCGCGCACGTACTGCGTCGGGTAGGAGTCGGCGGACACGCCCGTGGCCCACACGTCGGCGACGGCGGTCTCGACGTCGGTCATGCCGGGCAGCGCCGGCGCCTCGACGCCGACGCTCACGCCCGGCAGCGTCCCCGGACCCTCCTGCGCGAGAGCGCCGGCCGCCCACAGCGCCTCGCGCCGGGTCACGCCGAGGCAGTCCGTCGCACCGGCGGTCGCGAGCCCCTCGAGCTGGGCGGTCGTGAGGTCGACGCGCCGCACGAGGTCGCGCAGGTCGCTGAACGGCCGCCCCTCCCCCGGCGTCCCACGCGCCGCGACGACGCGCTCGGCCGCGTCCTTGCCGAGCCCGCGCACGCTCGCGAGCCCGAGCCGCACCGCGAGCGTCAGGTCGGGCTCCGGCCCGAACGCGGTGTCGACCCGCACCTCCCCGCCGAGCATGCGGCTGTCGCTCGTCCGGGCGCCAGGACGGTCGGTACCGTCGGCGGGCGCAGCCGCACGGTCGGCGGGCAGCCGCTCGACCGTCGCCTCGGCGTCGGACGCGTTGACGTCGGGGCGCAGCACGGTGACGCCGTGGCGGCGCGCGTCCGCCACGAGAGACTGCGGCGAGTAGAACCCCATGGGCTGCGCCGCGAGCAGTCCCGCGTAGAACGCGGCGGGGTGGTGCACCTTGAGCCACGAGCTCGCGTAGACGAGGAACGCGAACGAGTACGCGTGCGACTCGGGGAACCCGAAGTCGGCGAACGCCTTGAGCTTGTCGTAGATCTCCTCGCGCACGGCCGGGTCCGTGACGCCCTTCTTCCGCATCCCGTCCATGAGCCGCCCCCGCAGCTCCTCCATGCGCTCGACGGACCGCTTGGACCCCATCGCGCGCCGGAGCTGGTCGGACTCCTTCGGGGAGAAGCCCGCGACGTCGATCGCCATCTGCATGAGCTGCTCCTGGAACAGCGGCACGCCGAGCGTCTTGCCGAGCGACGGTCGCAGGAGGTCGTGCAGGAACGTCACCTCCTCCCGCCCCCGCGCGCGGTTGATGTACGGGTGCACGGACCCGCCCTGGATGGGCCCGGGGCGGATGAGCGCGACCTCGATGACGATGTCGTAGAACTTTCGGGGACGCAGCCGCGGCAGCGTCGCCATCTGCGCGCGCGACTCGACCTGGAACACGCCGACGGTGTCGGCCGCGCACAGCAGGTCGTACACCGCCGGGTCGTCCTCCGGCAGCGTGTGCAGCGCGAGGCGCGGGCCGCCCTCGTGCCGCTCGACCAGGTCGAACCCGATGCGCAGCGCCGTGAGCATCCCGAGTCCCAGGAGGTCGAACTTCACGAGCCCCGCGTCCGCGCAGTCCTCCTTGTCCCACTGCAGGACGGTGCGGCCCTCCATGCGCGCCCACTCGACGGGGCACACCTCGATGACGGGGCGGTCGCACATGACCATGCCGCCCGAGTGGATGCCCAGGTGCCGCGGGAGGCGCAGCATCCGGTCGGCGAGGTCGAGCACCGCGTCCGGGATCTCGCCCTCCTGCGCGGCCGACGGCGGCCGGTGCGCGGGCACGACGTCGTGCGTGTCGTCCGCGCGCAGGACGTCGCCCTCGTCCACCGCGAGCGGGTCGACGACGCGCGGTCGCCGCGCGCCCCGGCCGCTCAGGTCGGGCGACCAGTCGCCACGACGCCCGGTGTGCGGACGTTCGTCGCGAGAGGCGGCGGCGCGGGAGGTGCCGGTGCGCGACGACCCCGCCTCCCTCCCCGCCGAACCCACGTCGCGCGACCCCCACAGGCGAGCCTTCTCGGCGTCCTTCTCGGCGGTCTTCGTCGCGATGGCGACCTCCTTGGCCTTGCGGTCGGCCGCGGGCGACGACGGGTCGGGGCCGCGCAGCGACCCCCAGCGCTCGATGGACTTGCTCCACGCGTCGGCCTGCCCGACGTCGTACCCCAGCGCCCGGGCCGCGTCGCGCACCGCCGACTTGGGCCGGTAGGAGATGACGTTCGCGACCTGCGCGGCGTGCGTGCGGCCGAACGTCGCGTAGACGTGCTGGATGACCTCCTCGCGCCGCGCCGACTCGATGTCGATGTCGATGTCCGGCGGGCCGTCGCGCTCGGGCGCGAGGAAGCGCTCGAACAGCAGGCCGTGCTTCACCGCGTCGACGGCCGTGATGCCGAGCGCGTAGCAGACCGCGGAGTTCGCGGCCGAGCCGCGCCCCTGGGCGAGGATCCCGTTCCTGCGGCAGAACTCGACGAGGTCGTAGACCACGAGGAAGTACCCCGGGAAGTGCAGGTCCTCGATGACGCGCAGCTCGTGGTCGATCTGCGCCCACGCGCCCGTGATCTTCTCCTGGCCGCGCGGCCCGTACCGGTCCTCGCCGCCGCGCCGCACGAGCTCGCGCAGCCAGGTCGCCTCGGTGTGCCCGTCCGGCACCGGGTAGGGCGGCAGGTCGGGTGCGACGAGGTGCAGGTCGAACGCGCACTCGTCCCCCAGCGCGGCCGCGGTCGCGACGGCCTGCGGGTGCCGGGGGTGGCGCGCGAGCATCTCCGCCGCCGAGCGCAGGTGGGTCGTCGGGGCGCCGGGCAGCCACCCGTCGAGGTCGTCGAGCGACGAGCGCGCGCGCACCGCGGCGAGCGCCCCCGCGAGGTCGGCGTCGCGCGGGTGGGCGTAGTGCGCGGCGGTCGTCGCGACGAGCGGCAGCCGGGCGTCCGCGGCGAGGTCGGCGAGCGCCGCGTGCAGGTCGGCGTCGCGCGGGTCGTCGGTCGTGGTGATCTCGACGGCCACGTTGTCGGCGCCGAAGACGGCGACGAGCCGGTCGAGCTCGCGACGCGCCGCGGCACGTCCGGACGTGACGAGCGCGCGGCGCACCGAACCCTTGCGGCAGCCGGTGAGCACGAGCCACTGGCCCGCGGCCTCCTCGCCGAGCTGGTCGAGGCGGTAGTCGGCGGCCCCCTTGGTCCCGGTCGCGAGGTGCGCGGTCGCGATGGCGCGCGACAGGTTGCGGTAGCCCTGCGTGCCGCGCGCGAGCACGAGCAGGTGGGTCGAGCGCGGGTCGGGCACGCCGGTGGGCGGGTCGAGCACGGGCGCACCCGTGGCCGTGGGCGCCGGAAGGTGCAGCTCGGCCCCGAAGACCGTGGGGAGCCCGACCTTGCGCGCGGCCTCGGCGAAGCGCACGACGCCGTACAGGCCGTCGTGGTCGGTGATCGCGAGCGCCGACAGCCCGAGCCGCGCGCCCTCGGCGGCGAGCTCCTCGGGGTGGGACGCGCCGTCGAGGAAGCTGAACGCGGAGTGCGCGTGCAGCTCGGCGTAGCGGGGGCCGGTGGTCCGGTCAGTCATACAGGCCCTCCACGGTCCACCGCCCGCGCGCGCTCGCGAGGAGCAGGCCGCGGCCGTCGTCGAGCAGGACCTGCACGTGCACGCGGCGCCGGGGCGCGGGCGTCCACCAGCGCTCGGCGAGCGGCCACGGCCCGGCCCAGTCCACGACGGCGCGCGCGGACCCGGGCCCGGGCAGCGCCGTCTCGTCCCGGGGCGCCGCCGCACGGCGCGGGCCCTCCTCCGGCGCGGGGGCCGGCCACCGCACGGTCGCGGGCTCGCCGCTCATCGCGAGGCGCGCGTCGACGACGACGGGCCGCCCGGCGTCGTCGAGCACGACGACGTCCTGCGGCTCGACGGGCACGAGCGCGGGAGCGGGGCTCGGCAGCGCGCCGGGCCACGGCAGGGCCGGGTCGCGCGGGCGCACGACGTCCTCCCCGAACGGCACGAGGTGCACGCGGTCGGTCGCGTCGCGGCCGCCCTGGACCTGGACGCACAGGACCGCGTCGCCCCCGAGGATGCCCTGCACGCGCCCGAGCGCGCGGTGGGCGCGCGCGTCCTCGCCGCTCGACGCGCCCCACAGGCGCGGCTGCTCCGCCCCCGCGGGCACGACCTCCTCGGCCGTGAGGGACAGACGGGCCAGCGGCGCGACCCCCGGGACGACGTCGGCCCCGCCGGGCGAGCCGTGCTCGCCGCCTCGACGCCCGGCCCGGGCCGCGCGCCCGGCGCGGACGGACGTGGTGGTGAGCCAGCCCTCGAGCTGCCACCGGACCTTGTCCGTGAGGCGCGCCGGGCTCATCGCGCCCGGCCCGTCGAGCCGCCAGGTGCGCTCGAGGTCGTCGCCCTCGACGGTCCGCGCCGTGATGCGCAGGCGCCCGGCGACGAGCGAGCGCGCGACGAGCTGGTCGTGCAGGTCCTCGGAGAGCCGCCGCGCGGCGAAGGTCGCGACGTCGACGCGCTCGGCGGGCGGGTCGAGCTCGGCGCTCACCGCGACGTCGGGCTCGACGCGGCGCCGCGCGGGCGGGCGCAGGTCCTCGCCGCGCGCGAGCCGGTGCGCCCACGCGCCGAGGTCGCCGAAGCGCCCCTCGACGGTCGCGGGCGGCAGGGCCGCGAGCGCCCCGAGGGTGCGCACGCCGAGCCGGCCCAGGAGGTCGACGAGCTCGTCGACCGCGACGGCGGCGTCCGGCCGGGCGGTGACGTGCACGAGGTCGCGCGCGGGCCGGGGCGCGAGGAACGCGGCGGAGCGGCCGGGCGGGACGACGGCGGCGTCCCGCGCGGCGAGCACGGCGGCGAGGATGCCGTCGGCGACGCCCACCTGGCTCTCGTGCCCGGTGCGCTCGGCGACGCGCGCGACGAGCGCCTCCGCGAGCGCGGCGTCCGACCCGTGGTACCGGCTCGCCCCGGCGGCGGGCAGGAGCAGCAGGCCGGGCCGGGTGATCTCCAGCCCGGCGACGACGGTCTCGGCCGCGAGCGCCACGGGCTCGAACTCGCGGGCGTCGCGCGCGTCGTCGACGTCGAGCAGCTCGAGCTCGGGGCAGCACTCGCGGGCCCGACGGCGGCGCATGCCCCGGCGCACGCCCTGGGCGCGCGCGGTCGCGGAGACGGCGACGACGCGGCGGCCGTCGTGCGTCGCGGCGGGGACGTGCGCGGGGACGTCGCGCACCGCCATCGCCGCGAGCACCGGCCAGTCCGGCACCCACAGGGCCGCCGTGCGGGTCGGGCTCGTGGTCATCCGACGAGCCGGAGCCGGGAGGGCCGGTCGGGGTCGTCGGCCCGGACGGGGCCGGCGGCGGTCCCGTGAGCGGCCTCGTGGGCGGTCGCAGCGGTCTCGGCCACGGTGGCGCCGGCCCCGGCCGCGGGCCGGGTGCCGCGGACGTCCTCGGCGAGGAACGCGGGCCAGTCCTCGTGGACGAGCGGGAGCTCGACCTCGAGCCGCGCGGGGCGCGCGGCTCCCCCGCGGCCCGCGCGCTCGACGACGAGGGTGCGACGGCGCAGCCAGCCCGCCCCGCGGTCCGCCCCGGACCAGCCGCCGCCCGTCACGGTGAGCGCGACGTGCGCGCCCGGCCACGTCCCCGCGGCGACGAGCAGCGCCCCGCGCTCGCGCGCCCGCGCGGCCAGGCGCCGTCGGTCGGGGTCGGTGAGGGCGGCGTCGGGCCCGACGACCACGACGTCCAGGCCGTCGACGAGCGCCGAGATCGCGAGCGCCGCGTCCGGTCCAGGTCGCGGGACGAGCACGACGCGGTCGAGGTCCGCGCCGGCGTCGGCGGCCGCGAGCAGCCCGACGGCGGGGAACCCGACGGCGGCGGTCCACGCCCCGGCCCGCGACGGCCGCGCGACGAGCGCGAGCAGGAGGCTCGTCGAGCCGCGCACCGCCAGCACGGTGCCGCGCTGCAGGGCGCCGAGCGGGAGGAGCGGCGCGAGCGCGTCGTGCACCGGCCACACCCGCTCGTCCGGGATCGCGTCCCGGTTCGTGTCCCGCATCGCGACGCGGCGGCCGCGGGAGCGCGCCGGAGGGTCGGGCAGCGCGGGGGCGGGTCGCACGACCGGCGACACGGCGGCGTCCGCGAGCGGGGCGACCTCGGCGAGGAGAGCAGTCCCGGCGCGCGGGACGACGGCCGGTGCGGCGGAGGCGGTGCGCGGTCCCGGGGCTGCGGGGGCGACGACGGGACGGTGTCGGCGGACGCCCGTACGCTCCTCCGCACGGCGCAGGACGGCGCGGGCGCGCTCGGCCTTGTCGACGGCCGCAGCCGTCGGGCCTGGTGCCCCCGCCCGTTCGGCGGGGTCGGCGAGAAGGGTCATCTCGCCTCCCGGGATGCTGCTCGGACGGGACGCGCACCGCGCGTCGACTGCTGGGGGCGTCGTTCTGCACCCACCCTTCGTTCGAACAGACGTTCGAACACTTCCAGTGAACGACCGACGCTGCGGGGTGTCAACTCCGCAGGTGAGAGCCGTCGGCTTCGTCCCGGATGCCCGGCAAACCTTCGACCTCTCCTCGAAGGTTCGCCCCGACCTTCGACCTCTACCTGAACCTGATCCGGCGGGCGTGCCACGGTGCGGCCGGTTCGGCACGATGGGTCCATGGCCGACGTGAACCTCGACTCCCGACCCCAGGCCCCCGACCCCTACTCCCTCCTGCCCGCCGTGCCGTCCTTCGCGCTGACGAGCACCGACCTCTCCGACGGCGAGCCGCTCCCCCGGGCGTTCGCCGCCGAGGGCGAGAACCGGTCCCCGGCTCTCGCGTGGTCGGGCTTCCCGGAGAGCACGCGCTCGTTCGTCGTGAGCTGCTTCGACCCCGACGCCCCGACGCCCGCGGGGTTCTGGCACTGGACCGTCGCCGACGTCCCCTCGTCCGTGACGTCGCTGCCCACGGGCGCCGGGGCGGCGGACGGCTCCGGGCTGCCCACCGGCGCGTTCCACGTCCGGCACGACGGCGGCGCCCCCGGCTACACGGGCGCCGCACCGCCCGCCGGGGACCGCCCGCACCGGTACGTGTTCGCCGTGCACGCGCTCGACGTCGGCTCCCTCGCCGACGCCGCCGGTCTCGGCCCGGACGCGACGCCGACCGCCGTCGCCTTCAACGCCTTGTTCCGCACGCTGGCCCGTGCGACGCTCACGGTCACGTACCGCGCCGCGGACTGACCCGGACCACCCGCTCGCCACCCGCCCGACAGCCGAAGGACCCATGGACGCCCCGACGACCCTGCCCACGCTCGGCTCTCTCACCTGGGAGCCGGCCCTCGACCACCTCGACCTCGTCGCCCCCGTGACCGCCGACGCGCTGCGCCGGTGGGCCGACGCCGACCCGGACGTCGCGACGCTCGTCGCCGTGACGGAGATCGACCCCGACCTCGCCGACACCGCGACGCTCAACGCCGCGTTCGACCTGCCCGTCGAGGCGTCGGCGAACTGCGTCGTCGTCGGCGGCGCGCGGGCGGGCGACGAGCGCGTCGCCGCCGCCGTGGTGCGCGCGCACACGCGCGCCGACGTCAACACGCGCATCCGCAAGCTGCTCGACGTGCGCAAGGCGTCGTTCCTGCCGACCGACCGCGCGACGGCCGAGTCCGGCATGGAGTACGGCGGCATCACGCCCGTCGGGCTGCCCGCCGGGTGGCGCGTGCTCGTGGACTCGCGCGTCGTGACCGACGGGGCGCTCGCCCTGGTCGGCAGCGGCGTGCGGCGCTCGAAGCTGCTGCTCCCCGGCGACCTGCTGGGCCGCCTGCCCGGCGTCGAGGTCGTCGAGGACCTGGCCGTCCCGGTCGCCTGACCCACCCAACCCGCCGAGCACGACATGGAGGTCGCCATCGGCTCCTTGGCGACCTCCATGTCGTGTTCGGCGGGAGATCGTCAGCGATCCAGGACGACGAGCCGCTGCGTCGCGCGCGTCATCGCGACATAGCGGTCGACCGCGCCCTCGACGCCGTCGCCGAACGCCTGCGGGTCCACGAGGACGACGAGGTCGAACTCGAGGCCCTTCGCCGTCTCGGGCGTGAGCACCCGCACGCGCGACGCCCCGTCCTCGCCGAGCCGCGCCGCGACCGACTCGGTCGACGCCGCGACGGACCCCGCGCCGCCGATCACGCAGGCCGTGCCTTCGGCGTGCTCGGCGAGCCACGCGTCGAGGATCCCGTCGAGGTCCGCGACCGCCCCGTGGGCGACCGGCACGCCCGTGCTGCGCACCGACGTCGGGACGTTGGCGTCCGGGAGCGCCGCCCGGATGACGGGCTCCGCCGCCGCCATGACCTCCTGCGGCGTGCGGTAGTTGACGCTCAGCGACGCCTCCGCGACCCGGTCGAACCCGACACGCCCGAGCCGCTCGCGCCATCCCTCCGCGAACCCGTGGCGGGCCTGCGCCCGGTCCCCGACCACCGTGACGCTGCGCGACGGGCAGCGGCTGAGCACCATCTGCCACTCGGCGTCGGTGAGCTCCTGCGCCTCGTCGACGACGACGTGCGCGAACGGACCGGCGAGCCGGTCGGGCGGGGCCGTGACCATCGCCCCCTCGTCGACGAGCGCGTCGCGCAGGTCCTGACCCTTGAGCATCGTCATGACCAGGAGCTCGCTGTCGTCGGACGCGACGAGGTGGTCGACGACGTCGTCCATGCGGGCCCGCTCCGCCGCCGCGGCGGCCTCGTTGCGGCGCCGGCGGCGCGACGCCTCCGGGTCGCCCAGGCGCTGCCGCGCGGCGTCGAGCAGCGGCAGGTCCGCCGTCGTCCAGGCGTGCGCGTCCGCGCGCTGGAGCGCGCGCACCTCCTCGGGCGTGAGCGACGGCGCGCACAGCCGCAGATAGGCGGGCACCGACCACAGGTCGGCCACGAGGTCGGTGGCCTCGACGAGCGGCCACGCGCGGTCGAACGCGGCGCCGAGCCCGCGCTGGCTCCGCAGCGCGCGGCGCACGTCGTCGGCGTCGAGGTCCGGGACCTCGCCCACCGCCTTGTCGACGAGGATCTCCACGAGCGCGCCCCAGACGTCGTCGCGCGCCTCGTTGTGCGGGGTGCCGGGGTCCACGGACTCGAACGCCTCCGCCCAGTCGGCGGTGGAGAGCCAGACGTCGGCCCACGGCGTCTCGACCTCCATGCCCTCGGTGGGCGGCCGCTCGGAGAAGCGCACGGCCGGCTCGATCGCCGCGACGAGCGCGGCGGACGCCTTGAGCCGGGCCACCTCGGGGTCGGTCTCCTCGCGCGCCGTCGCGCCCTCGGGGACGAGGTCGCGCAGCGTGCACGTCTGGACGCCCTCCTCGCCGAGGCCGGGCAGCACGTCGGCGACGTAGGAGAGGTACGGGCGGCTCGGCCCGACGACGAGCACGCCCCCGTGCCCGCCGCCCACCTGGGGGTCGGCGTAGAGCAGGTAGGCGGCGCGGTGCAGCGCCACGACCGTCTTGCCCGTGCCGGGGCCACCGTCGACGACGAGCGCTCCCCGCGACCCCGCGCGCACGATCGCGTCCTGGTCGGCCTGGATCGTGCCGAGCACGTCGCGCATGCGCGGCGAGCGGCTCGCGCCGAGGCTCGCGACGAACGCCGACTGGTCGTCGAGCGCCGCGCCCGACCCCGCGCCGTCGGGCACGAGCTCCTCGTCCCAGTAGTCCGTCACGCGACCGCGGGTCCACCGGTAGCGGCGCCGCGCCGCGAGGCCGAGCGGGTGCGCGGGCGTCGCGGCGAAGTACGGCTCCGCGGCGGGCGAGCGCCAGTCCACGAGCAGCCGCTCCCCCGCCGGGTCCGTGAGGCCCACGCGCCCGACGTAGACCGGGGCGGAGCCGTCGGCGAACGTCATCCGGCCCAGGCACAGGTCGACGCCGTAGCGCTGGAGCAGCCGGAGCCGGCCGCTGAGGCGGTGGATCTCCTGGTCGCGCTCGAGCGCCTCGGTCCCGCTCCCGCCGGGCGCGCGGCGCGCCGTGTCGAGGCGCTGCGCGAGGTCTGCGACGGCGTGCTCGAGGCTCGCCGCGATCGCGGCGAAGTGCCGCTCGTCGGCGGCGACGAGCGCGGGGTCGGCCTTCGCGGCGAGCCGCTCGGGGAGATCGAAGGTCTGGGCGGCGCCCGGGTTCGGACGTGCGGTCGGGTCGGTCGTGCGGTCGGCGGTCACGGGGGCGTCGGGCAACGTCATCAGCTCCGGTCCGAGGTCGAGCGGGACGGCGCGGACCGACGACGGCCCACGCACGAACGGAGATTCTGCGCCTCCACGGGGGCCTTGCCGCAAGACCCCCGTGCGCTATACCTTGGAAAGGGAGGCCGCTGGGCCTCCTTTTCCGTTCCCCGCCGTCGACGGGCGGTGGCCCGGCCCGTGCGGCCACGACCACCGGCCGAGATGTGAGAAGTGGCCCCTCACCGCGCTCGGTGAGAGGCCACTTCTCGCGTCTCGTGGAGCGCGTCAGCTCTCGGCGCGGCCCTCGCGCCAGTAGCCCATGAACGCGACGGCGCGGCGGTCGACGCCGAGGTCGGTCACGAGGTGGCGGCGCAGGGTCTTGATCGCGCTCGCCTCGCCCGCGAGCCACGCGTACAGGACCGTGTCCTCCTCGAGCAGGCCGGGGACCTCCCAGAGGATCGACGCGTCGACGTCGACGTCCTCGAGGTCCTCGGCGGTGCGGCACTGGGCGGGCGGGTCGGTGCCGAGGACGCCCGCGCCGAGGATGCGCGCGGCGGCCTCCTGGACGGCGGGCACGAGGCGCGCGCCGTGCGCGTCGTGCGCACCGCCGGGGACGTCGTCGCGCGCGAGGAACGTCACGCGCACCCCGGGCGGCGTGACGAGGTCGCGCGCGTCGCCCCCGTGCGGCACCTCGACGTAGACCTCGCCCCACGCGTCGGCGGGCAGGTCCTCGCAGATCGCGGCGATCGCGGGCAGCGCGGTCTCGTCGCCCGCGAGCAGGAGCGCGTGGGGGCGCGTCGGCGGGCGGAACTCGATGCCGCCGGCGGGGCCGTCGAACGTCGCGTCCGGGCCGAGCAGGACGAGCGGCGTGCCGACCTCGGCGGCGAGCGCCCAGCGCGAGGCGGGACCGGCGTCGCCGTGCAGCACGACGTCGACGTCGACCTCGCGCGCCTCGGGGCGCACTGCGACGGTCGTGTAGGTGCGCAGCGGGTTGCGGCGCTCCTCGGGCTGGTCGCGCCACGCGGCGTACCAGGACTCGGCGTCGCGCACGAGGTGCTCGTAGCCGCCGTCGGGCGCGGGAAGGACGAACTTGATCCGCACGTCGAGGCCGGGATCGCCGAAGAGGTCGAGCTCCGGGCCGGTGAACGTGAACCGGCGGAAGCTGGGCGAGACCTGCTCGACGCGGGCCACCTCGACGTCGAAGAAGCGCCACGGCGCGGTCGCCCGGGCGACGGGGCGACGGGCTCGGGTGCGGGGTGCGACGACGGTCTGGCTCACACAGGTGAGGCTAACCTACGCACCCTCGCCGGGGTCAACCCGTCCGAGCCTCGGATCCCGCCCCCGCAGGGTGAGACGCGTCACGCTCCCCGGCCGCGGCTGCGCCACAGCAGGTAGACGAAGTACGGCGCGCCCAGGAGCGCCGTCCCGAGGCCCGCGGGGATCTGCTCGGGGGCGATGACGACGCGCCCGAGCGTGTCCGCGACGGACACGAGGAGGGCGCCGAGCAGCATCGCGACGGGGACGACCCGACCGTGCCGCGCACCGACCAGCGCCCGCGCGGCGTGCGGCGCGACGAGGCCCACGAACGCGAGCGCCCCGATGGCGCACACGGCGGCCGCCGTGAGCAGCGCGGCGGCCGCGAGCAGGAGCAGGCGCGTGCGGTCGAGCGCGACGCCGAGGACGCGCGGGGTGTCGTCGTCGAGCGCCAGGACGTCGAGGTCGCGGCGGTAGACCGCCGTGAGCGGCGTGAGCACGAGCAGCGCGAGCGCGACCGGGATGAGCTGCTCGAGCGTGCGCCCGTACGTCGAGCCCGAGAGCCACGTGAGCGCGAGGTTCACGTCCCACGGCGCGACGACGACCACGAGCAGCGTGATGAGCGCCATGACCCCGGCCTGGGCGCCGATGCCGATGAGCACGAGCCGGTCCGAGCTGAGCCCGCCGCGGTAGGACAGCCCGTAGACGAGGCCGAACACCGCGAACGCCCCGATCGCCGCGGCGGCGGACATGGGCCAGATCCCGACGCCGGGGACGAGGAGGATCATCGTCACGGCACCGAGCCCGGCGCCCGACGTGACGCCGAGCAGGCTCGGCTCGGCGAGCGGGTTGCGGCACACGGCCTGCACGATCGTGCCGGCGAGCGCGAGCGCCGCGCCGGCCAGGAGCGCGGCGAGGACGCGCGGGAAGCGCTGGTCGAGGACGAACGTCACGTGGCGCCCGGAGAGGCCGTTCCACCAGTTCGCCACGTCGCCCAGCAGCACCACCCGGTCCCCGAGCAGCATGCCTGCGACGGCGGCCGCGGCGACGGCGAGCGCCAGCACGGCGACGACCACGAGCACGGCCCGCCGCGAGCGCGGGCGGCTCAGCGCGCCGTGCGCACCGCGCGACGACGCCGGCCCGGAGTCGCGCAGGCGCCGCGCGAGCCAGATGAGCAGGACCGCGCCGAGGACGGTCGTGACGATGCCGGTCGGCACGGCGATGGACAGCATGCCCGGCAGCAGCAGGCGGAGCAGGACGTCGGCGCCGAGGACCACGATCACGCCGACGATCGCCGCGAACGGCAGGAGCAGCACGTGCCGGCCGAGCCCCGGCACGCGACGCGCGACGAGCCGCGCGACGACGGGCGCCGCGAGACCGACGAAGCCGACCGGCCCGGCGACGGTGACCGCGATCGAGGCGAGGAGCACCGCGACGAGGACGGACAGGACGCGTGTGCGGCGCACGTCGACGCCGAGCACGGTCGCGGCGTCGTCCCCGAGCCCGAGGAGGTCGAGACGGCGCGAGAGGAGCAGGGCGGCGAGCACGCCCACCACGACGACGGGCGTCGCCAGCGAGACCGTGCGCGTGCCCGACTGGACGATGGACCCGCTCCCCCACGCGAACAGGCCCATCGTCTCCTGCTCGAACAGCACGAGGAGGACCATCGTCAGCGAGTGCAGCGCGAGCATGATCGCCGACCCGGCGAGCACGAGGCGCGTCGGGCCGTCGGCGCCGCCGCGCGCGAGGACGAGCACGAGCCCGGCCGCGGCGAGCCCGCCGAGGAACGCGAGGCCGCCCTGGAGGTAGAACGGGATCGAGATGCCGAACGCGGCGACGACCACGACCGTCAGGTACGCGCCCGCGTTGACCGCGAGCGTGTCGGGCGACGCGAGGGGGTTGCGCGCGACCGACTGGAGCACGGCGCCGGCGACGCCGAGCGCGACGCCCAGCAGCAGTCCTGCGAGGAGCCGCGGCACGCGCGAGGCGACGAGGACGGCGACCGTCTGGTCGACGCCGTCGCCCCCGGTCGCCAGGCGCAGCAGGTCCAGCGGGCCGACGTCGGCCGTTCCCTGGGTGAGGTGCACGGCGGCGAGCACCGCCGCGACCACGACCGCGACGACGAACACCCCCACGATCCCGAGGCGCGACGTCCGCACGCGGGGCGCGGTCACCGTCGGGACCGCGGGCGCGCCGTCCCCCGCGCCCGCGTCGCCGGCGCCGTCCGGCCCGGGGACGACGGCCGGAGCCGGGTCCTCCAGGAGGAGGGTGTCCGGCTCCGCCGTCGTGCGCTGCTCCGGCCGCGTCACGATGTCCTCGTCAGCACTGTGGTTCTCGTCAGCCTTCTCGTCGTCCCGGGCGCGACCGCGCCCGGTGGTGGTGCGGACCGGTGTCAGGCCGCGGTGAGCGCCTCGACGACCGCGTCGGCGTAGGCCGCCGCGGACAGCGGGCCGCCGAACATCCAGATGCCGTCGGGCAGGCGGTGCACGTTCCCGGCCGTGACGAACGGGAGCTGCTCCCACACCGCGTTGCCGGCGAGGCCGTCCGTGAACGGGTCGGCCTCGGAGTCGCTCGCGACGTAGAGGAACTGCACGTCACCGAGCTGGGTGAGGCCCTCGACGTCGGTCTGCGCGAGGCCGTAGTCGGGGTCCCCGCCCTCGGTCCACGCGTTGACGAGCCCGATCTCCTCGCCGATCGCGCCGAAGAACGAGCCCGGCGTGTACATGCGGACGGAGACGGCACCGTTGGTGACCCAGCCGTCCGCCATCGTGAAGTCGGCGCCGGCGAGCCCGGCCTCGTCGAGCGCCGCCGTGGCGTCGGCGATCTTCGCGTCGTAGGTCTCGAGCGCGGCGGCCGCCTCGTCCTCGCGACCGGTCACGGTGCCGAGCGTCTCCACCGTGGAGCGCATGTAGCCGATCGGGTCCTCGCCGTCGGAGCCGCGCAGCGCGAGCACCGGCGCGACCTCCTCGATCTGCGCGATGACGTTCTCCGGCAGGTCGGTCGTCGTCACGACGAGGTCCGGCTCGAGCGCGGAGATCGCGTCGAGGCTGGGCTCGCCGCGCGTGCCGACGTCGGGCGTGCTCGCGTCGATCGGCGCGACGGTGTCCCACGTGTTGTAGCCCTCGACGTCCGCCTGCCCGACGGGCTCGATGCCGAGCGCGACGAGGTTCTCCGTGAGACCCCACTCGAGCGAGACGATGTCGGTCGCCGGGGCGTCGAGCGTGACCTCGCCGCGCTCGTCGGTGACGGTGACGGGGCCGGACGCGGCGTCCGTCGTCGCGTCGGCGTCGCCGTCGGCGGCCGCGGGGTCCTCGGTCGTGCCGCACGCGGTGAGCGCGAGCGCCGTGGCGAGCGCGAGGGCGCCCGCGGCGAGGGAACGGGTGGTCGAGCGCATGGGTGTCCTTCGGGGTCGGTCGGTGCCCGGTCCGTGCTCCGTCGGGCGGGCCGGTGGGCGCGCGTCGGGGCCGGGCGGTGGGTCGGTGCGGGGTTCGTCGTGGGGTGGTGCGTCGGGATGGTGCGGAGGTCAGACGAGGACGGCCGCGTCGAGCCGCGCGGCGTGCCGCCCGAGCGGCTCGCAGCACGTGCGCCCCGTGAGGGGGTGCGTGTAGACGTCGACGTGGATGCCGTAGACCTCGGTGAGGAGCTCGGACGTGAGGACCTCGTCGGCGGGCCCGGTGGCACGCACGACGCCCGAGTGGAGCAGGACGACGCGGTCGGCGACCGCGGCCGCCTGGTTGAGGTCGTGCAGCACGACGCCGACGGCCACGCCGTGCTCGGTCGCGAGGTCGCGCACGAGGTCGAGCAGCTCGACCTGGTAGCGCAGGTCGAGGTACGTCGTCGGCTCGTCGAGCAGGAGCACCCGCGTGTCCTGCGCGAGGCACGTCGCGAGCCACACGCGCTGCAGCTCGCCGCCGGAGAGCTCGTCGACGCCGCGGTCGGCCATCGTCGTGATGCCCGTGACGTCCATGGCGTGCGCGATCGCGCGCGGGCCGTCGGGGTCGTTGGCGCGGAACCGGCCGCGGTAGGGGTGGCGCCCGTACGCGACGACGTCGCGCACGCTCACGCCCGACGGCGTGGGCCGACTCTGGGACAGGAGCGTCACCCGCCGCGCGAAGTCCTTGGGGTGCAGCGCGAGCGCGTCGGGCGCGTCGTCGAGCGCGACCGTCCCGGCGTCGGGGCGGTGCAGGCGCGCGAGCGAGCGCAGGAGCGTCGACTTGCCCGAGCCGTTGGGACCGATCAGCGCCGTGACGGCTCCGGGCGCGAGCTCGAGCGCGGCGCCGTGGACCACCGTGCGCGCGTCGTAGGACAGCCGCAGGTCGTGCCCGGCGAGGGCCGGGGCGCCGGGCGCTCCGGCCGGGCTCGGGACAACTGAGGTTCCACTCACATAGGTGAGGCTAATCTATGCCGCCGGGTCCGAACCAGACCCTGCCGCCCGTGTGACGCGGTTCACGAGGGACCGCGCGTCAGCCCTCGGCCGTCGGTGCGGCGGTACCGGTCCCCCGCACCCGCCGTCGGGGGCGCATGGTCCTCGTCCGCCGCGTGCGATCTCGTCGGGGAGGCGTGGTGCTCCCCGCCCAGAGCCACGGGGACGACCAGCGCACGGTGGTCGGACAGGCCCGTGTCGACCGCCACCGCGGGCTCCGTCGCGCGGACCGCCCCGTGGGCGAGCACGTGGTCGAGCTGACGCGCGGGCTCGCCGACCGGGAACGTCGCGGCCGACGCCAGCGGGCGCCACCCGCTCGTCCGGGCCGCCTGGGGCGCGTCGACGTTGAGGTCGCCGAGCAGCACGACCGGTTCGCCGTCGGGGGCCTCGGCGACGAGCGACCGGGTCAGCCGCACGAGCTGGGTCAGGTTGCGCCCGGGGACGAAGGTCAGGTGCGTGCACGCGACGGTCAGGGGACCGCCGGGGGCCTCGACCCGTGCCACGAGCGCCGCGCGCGGCTCGTCGCGCACGAGCGTCGGCAGCCGGCTCCCGGGGAACCGGACCGGGACGCGCGTGCGAGGAGCGGGCAGGAGGACGGTGCGCCAGCCGGTGACGGGGTACCTGCTCACGACGGCGATCCCGTAGGCGGCCCGGCCCGGCTGGTGCTCGCCGGTCGGCGCGGTCCACACGCCCGGCTCGCCGACCAGCGTGGCGACGAACCGGTGCTCGACGGCGCCCGCCGCCTCCGCCGCGACCGCCGTGAAGTCCGCGCGGTGCGAGCGCGGCTGGTCCCGGTCCACCTCCTGGAGCGCGAGGACGTCGGCGTCGAGGTCGCGGACGGCGCCGGCGAAGCGGTCGACGTCGACCCGGTCGTCGACGAGCGACCGTCCGTGCAGGATGTTGAACGTCGCGAGGCGCACCCTCCCGATTCTGGGTACGCCTGCTCCGGGTCGCACGCGCACCGGCGCCCCTCGCCCGACCGGGCACGCGCGGTGACGTGCCAGCGCACCGGGGGTGGTGTAGACCCTGGGCATGGTGGACGACAGGGACGCGCTGCACGACGGCCTCCGCATGACCGCCGCGGCGCTCGCCGAGGCCGACATCCCCCACGCCCTCGTCGGCGGGTACGCCGCGTGGGCGCGCGGCGCGCCGGAGCCGAGCCACGACGCCGACTTCGCGATCCGCGAGGTCGACGTGGACCGCGCTCGCGAGGTGCTGCGGGCCGCAGGGCTCGAGATCACGGAGCCGACGGAGAACTGGCTCTTCAAGGCCCACCACGGCGGGGAGCTCATCGACGTCCTCTACCGGATGGTCGGAGAGCCGATCGACGACGACCTGCTCGCGCGCACCGATGAGATCGAGGTGCTCGCGGTCCGCATGCCCGTGCTGTCCGCGACCGAGATCATGACGTCGAAGCTGCGCGTCGTGGGCGAGCACTACTGCGACTTCTCGCGCCTCCTGCCGGTCGCGCGCGCGATGCGCGAGCAGATCGACTGGCCGGAGGTCCGCGCACGGGTCGACGACAACCCGTACGCGCGCGCGTTCCTCTTCCTCCTCGACGAGCTCGGCGTCGTGGAGGCGGAGCAGATGCAGGACGACGCGCTCGGGTCGCGGGCCGCGCCGGCCGAGCCCGCGTCGGGCGACCCGTCGAGCCCGCTCGAGTGACCCTCCCGGCGAGGGATACCGCGCGCGACCCCGGCCGGGCCCGCATGCTGGTGCGATGACCGCGCGCGCCTCGTCCCGGACGACGCCCGACGCCGCCGAGGTGCGCTTCGTGGTCGGCGGCCTGCGGGCGACGGCGCACGTGTCGGGCGAGCCCGCTCCGACGCTCGCCGTGGTGCTCGTCCACGGCGTCGGGTCGTCCGCGCGAGCGTTCGACCCCGTGCGACGCGCGCTCCTGCGTCCCGGGCCGGGCCCGGGCGTCGCCGTGCACGCGATCGACCTGCCGGGCTTCGGCGCCGCCCCGCGCGCGCGACGCGACGTGCCGATCGAGGAGCACGCGGCCGTCGTCGCGGGCTACGTGCGCCGGTTCGTCCTCGACGCCCCGGCCGGTCCGCCGTCCGCCGTCGTGCTCGTCGGCCACTCGATGGGCGCCCAGGTCGTGGGCCAGGCGATGGCCGACCACCCGCTCGAGGCGCCCGCCGGGGTGCTGATCGGCCCGACGGCGGACCGGCGGGCTCGGACCGTGCCACGCCAGGCGCTGCGGCTCGCCCGCGACGCGGTCGGCGAGCGTCCGCGCGCGCTCGCGACGCTCGCGGTCGACTACGTGCTGCGCTGCTCGCTGCCGTACTACGCGCGGCAGGTGCGGAGCATGCTGCGGCACCGCCTCGAGGAGGTCCTCCCGCAGGTGCCGGGTCGGGTCGTCGTGCTGCGCGGCGCGCACGACCCGGTCACCCCCCGCGCGTGGGTCCGCGAGCTCGCGGCCGCCGCGCCGCACGGCACGTCTGGCGAGGTCCGCGGGCGGCACCACGCGATGGACGCCGACCCGGAAGCGGTCGTCGCGGCCGTCCTCGACGCCGGCGGCCTCGCGTGAGCACGCCGCGGCGGGCAGGGAGGCTGCGGCTGCGTGACCGCGCGGCGGACTACGCGTACGTCGCGGCGCGCCAGGTCGCGGGCGCCCTGCAGCCACGGCGCCCCGTCCCGGACGGCCCGGGCGGGCGCGATCCCGTCGTGCTGCTGCCCGGCGTCTACGAGACGTGGCAGCTCCTCGCGCCCGTCGCGACGGCGCTGGTGCGGGCCGGGCACCCGGTGCACGCCGTGCCGGGGCTCGGGTACAACCGGCGCCCCTTCGCCGACGCCGCCGACCGCACCGCGGCGTTCCTCGCGGAGGCCGACCTGCACGGCGTCGTCCTCGTCGCGCACAGCAAGGGCGGGCTCGTGGGCAAGAGCGTCATGCTGTCCCCCGCCGGCTCGCGCGTCGTCGGCATGGTGGCGGTCGCGACGCCGTTCAACGGCTCGACGTACGCGCGATACCTCCTGGGCCGCACGCTGCGGGCCTTCTCGCCGCGGGACGCAGCGCTGCTCGCGCTCGCCGCGGAGCGCCGCGTGGACGCGCGGATCACTGCCGTCTACCCGCGCTTCGACCCGCACATCCCCGAGACGGGGCGGCTCGAGGGCGGGCGCAACGTCGAGCTGCCCCTCGCGGGCCACTTCCTCCCGCTCGGCGACCCGACGCTCGTCGACGTCGTGGTGCGGGAGGTCGACCGGCTCGCCCGGCCGACCTCCCCCACCTGAGGCGGGAGCGTCAGCCGGTCCCGGACGGCGCGCCCACGCTGACGCGCGCGAGCTCCTGCGTGCACCGGGTCATCGCGACGTACAGGCCGTTCCCGCCGCGCGGCTCGGCGGCGATGCCGTCGGGGTCGACGACGACGACCGCGTCCCACTCGAGCCCCTTCGCCTCCGAGGTGCTGAGGACGGGAACCCCGCTCACGGCGGCGCCCAGGCGGCCGAGCCGGTCGCGCGGCGCCACGACGCCGACGGAGCCGCCGTCGTACCGCTCCGCGAGACGCGCGACCTCGGCCGCGACCGCCGCACCCAGCGTCGCGTCCGACGCGTCGGCGGGCACGACGACGTCGCGCGGCGCGACCCCCGCGTCGCGCACCGCGCGGGGCGGCGCGTTGCGGCTGCCCGCCGCGCGCAGCACGGGCCCGACGAGCTCCATGACCTCGCGGGGCGTGCGGTAGCAGATCGTCAGGTCCGCGCGGTGCCAGCGCTGCCCGAAGACCGGGCCGACGACGTCCGCCCAGTCCGTGTGACGGTGCGGCGCCTCGGTCTGGTCGACGTCCCCGACGGCGGTCACCGAACGCGTCGGGCAGCGGCGCAGCACCATGTGCCACTGCATGGGCGAGAGCTCCTGCGCCTCGTCGACCACGACGTGCCCGTAGACCCAGTCGCGGCGCGTCGTCGCGCGCTGCGCGAGGAACTCGCCCTGCTCGCCGGGCGCGTCCGGGGTGCCCAGCGCGTCGGCGAGCGCGTCGAGGAGCGGGACGTCGCTCGGTGCGAGACCGACGGGCTCGCCCACCACGAGGCCGACCTCCGCGGCCGAGAGCTCGGGCGCGTGCCGCGCGAGCAGCGCGGCGTCACCCAGCAGGTCCGCGAGCGCCGTGCGCGCGTCCGTGACGGGCCACCAGGCGTCGACGGCGGTCGTGAACCCGGGCTCGCCCGCGAGGTCGTCGCGCAGCCGGTCCAGGTCGTCGTCCGTGAGCTCGCCGTCGACGTCGCCGCCGCGCGCGCCGGTGGTCGGGGCGCGGTCGTCGCGCGCGGCGAGCCCGGCGTCGAGCTTCCCGAGCACGTCCTCGAACCCCTCCTCGACGCGTTCGAGCAGCTCGGCGTGCCGTGCCGCGGCCTCGTCGACGAGCGCGTCGAGCAGGAGGTCGACGGCCCGGCGGCGCGCGGCCAGCACGCTGCGGCCGCCCGCGCGGGCCGCGCGCAGGACCTGTCCGACCCGCGCCGCGTCGAGCGTCAGCGGCTCGCCGTCGAGCCGCACCGTGAGCGCTCGCGCGTCCGGGACCAGGGAGTCGGCGTAGCGCGCCACGACGTCCTGCCACAGCGCGCGGCCCTTGAGCTCGGCGATCTCCCGCGACTCGTCGCGCTCGGGCGCGGCGCCGGGCACGAGCGTGTCGCACGTGGCGGACACGACCGCCGTCTCCCCCAGCGCGGGCAGCACCTGGGCCACGTACTCGAGGAACCGCGACGACGGGCCGAGCAGGAGGACGCCGCGCTCCGCGAGGTGCGGGTGCGTGAACAGCAGGTACGCCACGCGGTGCAGCGCGACGACCGTCTTGCCCGTCCCCGGTCCGCCCTGCACGACGAGCGTCTGCTCGGCCGGGGCGCGCACGATCGCGTCCTGCTCGGCCTGGAGGGTCGCGACCGCGGTGCCCATGCGGCCGGTACGCCGCTCGGACAGGGCGGCGAGCAGCGCGCCCTCGCCGACGAGGCCGTCCTCGTCGTCCGGCCCGGTCGCCGAGCCGTCGAGCGGCTCGTCGTCCACGCCGGTGACGCGGTCGCCCGCGGTCCGCACGTGCCGGCGCCGCGCGAGGCCCTGCGGCTCGCGCGCGGTCGCGGTGTAGAAGGCGCGGGCGCCGTCGGCGCGCCAGTCGAGCACGAGCGGGTCGGCGCCGTCGTCGGGCGCGGCGATCCCGACCCGCCCGACGTGGCGCGTCACGCCCTCGACGGTGTCGACGCGGCCGAACACGAGCCCGCTCTCCGCTCGCTCGAGCTCGGTGCGCCGACGGCGCAGCCCCGCGCGCCGCGAGCGCTCGACGACGTCCTCGGCGCCGGGCCGGTCCGGGTCGACCGGCACGGCGAGCTGGGCGTCCAGCTCGGCGAGGAGCCGGGTGCGGCGCGCGAGCGCGGCGTCGAGGTGCTGCTGCTCCTCCGCGACGGCGTGCGCGGCGGGATCGCGGTGGTCGCGGTGGTCGCGGTGGGTGGTGGCAGACGGGGACGGGGAGGGCTGGACCGGCACGGAACCTCTTCTCGTACGACGTACGGACACGGGCCCAACGCGCCGTCCCGCCCGATTGTTCCCGGAGACCGGGCGCTGTCTCCGGGGCAGCGCGCGCCGCGGTCAGGGCACGCGGGTCGCCCAGAACGCGACCGCCGACGCCGCGGCGACGTTGAGCGAGTCCACTCCCCCGGCCATGGGGATCGTGACGACCCGGTCCGCCGCCGCGATCGCGCCGCGCGACAGCCCGTCGCCCTCCGTGCCGAGCACGAGCGCGAGCCGCTCGGGCGGGTCCGCGACGACGTCGTCGAGGCTCACCGCGTCGTCGGCCAGAGCGAGCGCGGCGACGGTGAAGCCCTCCTCCCGCAGCAGGTCGAGCCCGCCCGGCCAGGTCTCGAAGCGCGTCCACGGGACCTGGAACACCGTGCCCATGCTCACGCGTACCGAGCGGCGGTAGAGCGGGTCCGCGCACCGCGGCGAGACGAGCACGGCGTCCACGCCCAGCGCGGCGGCGGAGCGGAAGATCGCGCCGACGTTCGTGTGGTCGACGATGTCCTCCAGCACGGCGACGCGCCGGGCCCCCGTGCCGCCCCGGGCCTTCGAGAGCAGGTCGGGGACGGACTCCAGCGGCGGGCGGTGCATCGCCGCGAGCGCCCCCCGGTGCAGGTGGAACCCGGTGATCGCCTCGAGGACGTCGGGCGCGCCCACGTACACCGGGACCGGCTCGCCCGTGCCCCCGTGCGCGTCGTCGACCGGCAGGGCGGCGATGTCGTCGGCCAGGTCGTCGAGCCAGCGCGCGGCCATGAGGAACGACCGCGGCCGGTGTCCCGCGGCGAGCGCACGCCGGATGACGGTCGAGCTCTCCGCGATGTAGAGGCCCTTCTCCGGCTCGTGCTTGGACCGCAGCGCGACGTCGGTCAGGCGGTTGTAGTCCGCGAGGCGGTCGTCGGCGGGGTCGGTGACGTGCACGACCCGCAGGTCGGCCCGGGTGCTGGTGTCGCTCACGCGTCGATTCTCCCAGGCGCACCATGCGCGCCGACTCCGGGGTCGCTCCCCACGACCCGACCGTCCTGAGGAACGATCCCGGGTTCGGCACGCCTCGTGCCCGACCGACCACGAGGGCGTGGCGCGGCTCACGGTCCTTCGTCCCTCGCGCGATCCGGGCATCGGGGGTCGAATAGGCACATGGGATCCGCGCCGGACGCTGCACCGACCCCCGCCACCACGGTCTCGTCGACCTCCGCGGGCGCCGGCGAGCCCCCGCTCGCCGCGCCGTGGTCGCGCCCGCCCGACGAGGTCCTGGCCGAGCTCGACACGGACGCGGGCGGCCTCTCGGACGCCGACGCCGCGGCGCGGCTCGCGGAGGTGGGGCCCAACCGGCTGCCCCCGCCGCAGCGCGACCCGCTGTGGAAGCGGATCCTCGTCCATTTCGACGACGTCCTCATCTACATCCTGCTCGTCTCCGCGGTGCTCAAGGCGATCCTCGGCGACTGGGTCGACTTCACGGTCATCCTCGCCGTCGCGGTCATCAACGCGGCGATCGGGTTCATCCAGGAGGGGCGCGCGGAGAGCGCGCTGGAGGGCATCCGCAACATGCTGTCGGTCCACGCGGAGGTCCGGCGCGACGGCGCGTGGGCGCGCGTGGACGCGGACGACGTCGTGCCGGGCGACGTCGTGCGCGTGCGCTCGGGCGACCGCGTGCCCGCGGACGTCCGGCTGATCCAGGCGACGAACCTGCGCGTCGAGGAGTCGGCGCTCACGGGCGAGTCCGTCGCGGCGGCCAAGACGGTCGACGCCGTCGGTGCGGACGCGGGCGTGGGCGACCGGTCGAGCATGCTCTTCTCGAGCACGCTCGTGGCCGCGGGCCAGGGCGTCGGGGTCGTCACCGCGACAGGGACGGCGACCGAGATCGGCCGGATCCAGACCATGATCTCCGAGGTCCGCAGCCTCGCGACGCCGCTCACGCGCCAGCTCGACCGGTTCGGCAAGCTCCTCGCGGTCCTCATCCTCGCGATGGCCGTCGTCATGGTCGTCATCGGCCGGGTCGTGCACGACTTCTCGGTCCCGGAGCTGATCTCGGCGTCGATCGGCTTCGCGGTCGCCGCGGTGCCGGAGGGCCTGCCCGCGCTCGTGACGATCACGCTCGCGCTCGGCGTGCAGCAGATGGCCCGCCGCCGCGCGATCACGCGCAAGCTGCCCGCGGTCGAGACCCTCGGGTCGGTCACGACGATCTGCTCGGACAAGACCGGGACGCTCACCAAGAACGAGATGACGGCGCGCACGGTCCGCACGAGCGGGCGGACGTTCACGGTCGCGGGCGCGGGGTACGCGCCCGTCGGGGACGTGACCGTGCCCGACGACGCGCCCCGCCCGGGGCCGACCGGCGCACCCGGCGCGGCCGGAGACCCGGGCGACGGACCGGCGTCGGGCACGCGGCACGCGGACCTCGCGGACGACCGGGACCTCGCGGCCCTGGCGACCGTCATGATGCTCTGCAACGACGCACGGATCGTGCCCGACGCGTCGGACGCCGACGGCTGGCGGCTCGTGGGCGAGCCGACCGAGGGAGCGCTGCGCACGCTGGGCATGAAGGCCGGCGTCGACCCCACGGGGTGGCGGCGCGTCGCCGTCGTGCCGTTCGAGTCCGAGAACAAGTTCATGGCGACGCTCGACGCGGATCCCGACGGCGGGCTGCACGTGCACGTCAAGGGCGCGCCGGACCGCGTGCTCGACCGGTGCACGACCCAGGTCGGCGCGGACGGCGGCACCGAGCCGCTCGACCGCGCGTTCTGGGACGCGCAGATCGACGCGCTCGGCGGGCGCGGGCTTCGGGTGCTCGCGGCCGCCCGCCGGACCGCCGCGGATGGTACGGAGGACCTCGACGTCGCCGACGTCGCGGACGGCCTCGAGCTGTGCGGGCTCGTCGGCATCGTCGACCCGCCGCGGCCGGAGGCGATCGAGGCCATCGCCGAGTGCCGCGACGCGGGCATCCGCGTGAAGATGATCACGGGCGACCACGCGGGCACGGCCCTCGCGATCGGCCGCGAGATGGGCATCGTGGACGCTCACGACGGGACCGGCGAGAACGTCGCGCCCGCCGTGCTCACCGGCCCCGAGCTCGAGGAGATGAGCACGGAGAAGCTGCGCCAGGTGGTGCGCGACGTCGACGTGTACGCGCGCACGAGCCCCGAGCACAAGATCCGGATCGTCTCCGCGCTGCAGTCGCACGGCGAGGTCGTCGCCATGACGGGCGACGGCGTGAACGACGCCCCCGCCCTCACCCAGGCGGACGTCGGCGTCGCGATGGGCATCAAGGGCACGGAGGCGACCAAGGAGGCCGCGGAGGTCGTGCTCGCCGACGACAACTTCGCGACCATCGAACGGGCCGTGAAGGAGGGGCGGCGGATCTACGACAACATCCGCAAGTCCGTGCTCTTCCTCCTGCCGACCAACGGCGCGCAGTCGCTCGTCATCCTCGTCGCGGTCCTGTTCGGCCTCACGCTGCCGCTCCAGCCGGTCCAGGTCCTGTGGATCAACATGATCACCGCGGTCACGCTGTCGCTCGCGCTCGCGTACGAGAAGGCGGAGCCCGACGTCATGCGCCGGGCCCCGCGCGACCCCAAGGCGTCGATCCTCGACGGCGCGTACGTGCGGCGCATCCTGCTCGTCTCGCTCCTCATCGGCGGCGCGACGATCCTGCTGTTCTACGTCGAGCGGGCCCAGGGCGTCCCGATCGCCGAGGCGCAGACGACCGCCGTGACGATGCTCGCGCTCGGCCAGCTCGCGTACCTGTTCAACTGCCGGTTCCTCGACCGGTCGAGCCTCACGCTCGACGTGCTGCGCGGCAACCGGGTGATCTGGATCTCGGCCGTGACGCTCCTCGCCCTCCAGGCCGTGTTCGTCTACGCGCCGTTCATGCACTCCTGGTTCGACTCGGCCCCCATCGACGTCGTCGAGTGGGGCAAGACGCTCGGGCTCGCGCTCGTCGTCTTCCTGCTCGTCGAGGTCATCAAGTGGGTCGGCCGGCGCTGGACCGCGCGCGACCACGTGCCCGCGCTCGTCGAGCGCCACGACGCCGGTGAGCGCGCCGTCCAGGGGTGAGGCGAGCGAACACGACCCTCCGCTGCACCTCGTAGCTCGTCGCGAAGAGGGCCGCGTCGGTGCCGACCTTCGCCGCGAGGAGCGGCACGCCGAGCCCGGTCAGCAGCGCGAGCAGCCCGTAGCTCGCCGCGAGCAGCACGACCGCGAGCGCCCCGTACCGCACGACGGCGGCGCGCAGCGGGACGTCACGCCCGCCCGCGAACACGAGGCGACGGTTGACGGCGAAGTTCACGCCCGCGCTGAGCAGGCGCGCGCCCACCACGGCCGCGAGGAGCGACCCGGTGAGCGCGTGCAGCACGAGCAGCGCGACGACGTCGACCGCGGCCGACCCCAGCGACGACGCGGCGAACCGCAGCAGCGGTGCCCACACGCGCAGCGAGTCGGCGACGGGCCGGAAGTGGGAGGACGCGTTGTCGTCGAGGTAGACCGTCGCGACGTCCACCTCGACGATCCGGCGGCCCGCGCGGGTCGCGTCGAGGAGCGCGCGCAGCTCGTACTCGTACCGGTCGCCGCGCACGGCGAGCAGGTCGTCGAGCAGGCCCGGCCCGTAGGCGCGCAGCCCGGTCTGGGTGTCGCGCACGCGGGTCCCCGTCGCGGCCGTGAACGCCCAGCGCGTCGCGGCGTTGCCCACGCGGCTGCGCAGCGGGACGTCCCCTGCGAAGCGTCGTGCGCCGAGCACGACGGCGTCGGGCTCGCTCTGCGACCGTGCCGCCACGCGGAGCACGTCGAGGACCGTGTGCTGCCCGTCCGCGTCGGCGCACACGACGCCGTGCCCGGGCAACCGGTCACGCACCCACCGGATCCCAGCGCGCAGGGCGTGGCCCTTCCCGCGGTTCACCGGCACCGCGAGCACGACGGCGCCCAGCGCCCGCACCGCGCGGAACACTCCCCCGCACCGCCGGTCGCTGCCGTCGTCGACCACCACGACCGGCAGCCCGGGGACCGCGGCGCGCAGCGCGTCGACGAGGGCGACGAGGCGCGCGTCCGGCTGGTACGCGGGGACGACGACGGCGGTCCGCGCGGCGTCGGCGCCGAGCGCGGTCGCCGTCGCGTGCGTGGTCGCTGCGGCCATCACGCACCGTCCGCGACGTAGAGCACGTCGGACGTGCCGCGCTCGCGACCCTGCGACGGGCTGTTGACGACCTCGCCGTCGAAGTACAGGGTCGAGGAACCGCCGCCGTCGATGTTGTACGCGGTCGTCGCGCCGAGGCCCTGCAGGATCCCGGCGAGCTCCGTCATGGTCACGCCGCGGGAGTAGCCCTCCTGACGGCCGTCCACGACGACGAGGACGAGGTGGTTCGCGTCGACCACCCCGACGGCCGTGCGCGGCTGCTCCCCCTGGATCGAGTGGTTCCCGACGTTCGTGTCGACCTCGACGTCGTCGATCCCGGCCACGACCTCGCCGTCCTCCACGAGCGCGGGCCCGAACGACAGCGTGTTCCACACCCCGGCGTCGACGAGGCTCTGCGCGTCGGTCGTCGTCTCGTCGTAGACCTCGACGTGGCCGTCGCGGTAGAGCGCGAGGCCCTCGCGCGCGCCCTCGTCCCGGTACACGACGCCGTTGCGGATGACGATGCCGGTGTCGCGGAACCCGTAGTAGTCGCCGTTGATCGCGAGGACGGCGTCGTGGTCGGCGGCGATGTCGGACGTCGTCTCCGTGATGTTCGTGCCGAACGCGTCCTGGGCGAACGCGGAGCGCAGGTCCGTCATGTCGGAGAGCATGACGTCCGCCACGTAGTACGTCACGGTGTCGTCGCCCGAGCCGGTGGTCACCCGGGAGACCGTGATGCTCGTGCCGTCGGACGTGTAGGTGTCGCCGTCGACGGTCGCAGCGCCCGTGGTGGTCTCGGCCGAGGCGCCCGCGCTGTCGTCCGCCGTGGTGCCGTGGTCCGACGTCCCGTCCGCGTCGGCGCTCTGCGACGCCTCGTACGCCGTCACGTCGGCGATCTCGACGTGCTCGACGACGAACCGGTCCAGCGCCCATGCCGTGGCGCCTCCCAGCGGGAGCAGCACGGCGAGCGTCGCGACGAGCGCGGCACGCCATCGTCGTCGGCGCGGGCGCCGGACGGCGGACGGGTCGTGCGGGGTCGGTGCCGGGTCCTGGGTGCTCATGGTCCGTGTCTACGGAACGGGCGTGTGCCGCCCAGGTGGCGCGGCTGTTCGTCGGCTGTGAGGGGTCCGCCCACCGACCGGGCACGTCCCGTGACGGACCTCTCAGCCCGTCGGCTTGCGCCGATCAATACCCCCGGGGGTATTGTCGAGCCATGATCCCCTCGACTCCCGGCTCGACGACCCACCCGTCCGACACCGACGGCCCGCGCCGCATCGTCGTCGTCGGGGGCGTCGCGGGCGGCATGAGCGCCGCCGCGCGCGCCCGTCGCCTCGACGAGCACGCGTCGATCGTGGTGCTCGAGCAGTCCGACCACGTCTCGTTCGCGGGCTGCGGCCTCCCGTACCAGGTGGCGGGCGAGATCGCCGAGCGCGACGCCCTCCTGCTGCACACGCCCGTCTCGCTCCGCGCGAGCCTCGACCTCGACGTGCGGACGCGTCACCGCGTCACCGCGGTCGACCGCGCGGCGCGCACGGTCACCGTCGCCGCCGAGGGCGGGACGTACGAGCTCGACTACGACGCGCTCCTCCTCGCGCCGGGCGCGACCACCGTGCTCCCGCCGGTCGACGGTCTCGACCACCCGGCCGTGCACACGCTGCGGACGGTCGGAGACCTCGACGCGCTCGCCGAGCGGCTCACGGGCCTCGAGGCCGAGGTCGCCGCGGGGCGCACAGCCCCGGTGCGGGCCGTCGTCGTGGGCGCGGGATTCATCGGCCTGGAGGCCGTGGAGGCGCTCGTCGCCCGCGGGCTCGCGGTCGACGTCGTCGAGCGCGCCGACCAGGTGCTGCCGCCGCTCGAGCCGGACCTCGCCCCGCTGCTCGCGGACGAGCTGCGCGACCACGGCGTCGGGCTGCACCTCGGCACCTCCGCGACGGCCGTCGTGCCGCAGCCGACCGGCGCGACCCACGCCGTCGCGATCGAGCTCGCGGACGGCACGACGCTCGACGCGGACGTCGTGCTCGTGAGCGTCGGCGTCCGGCCCGCGAGCGACCTCGCCGCGGCCGCCGGTCTGGCGCTCGGCGAGCGCGGCGCGATCCGCGTCGACGCCGACCAGCGCACGTCCGACCCGCACGTGTGGGCCGTCGGCGACGCCGTCGAGGTGGTGCACGCGGTGACCGGCGCGACGGGTCCCGTCCCGCTCGCCGGCCCGGCCAACCGCCAGGGCCGGCGCGCCGCGGACTCGATGCTGGGCCACCGGACGACGCCGCAGGCGCCCGTGCTCGGCACCGCGATCGTGCGGGTGTTCGGCCTCACCGCCGCGGTCACCGGGCCGAGCCACGCGACGCTGACGTCCGCAGGCGTCGCGCACGAGCAGGTCCGCGTCCACGCGACCCACCACGCGGGCTGGTTCCCCGGGGCGGAGCCCGTGCACCTGACGGCGAGCTTCGCGCCCGACGGCCGCCTGCTCGGCGCCCAGGCCGTGGGCCGTGCCGGGGTGGACAAGCGCATCGACGTCCTCGCGACGGCGCTGCGCGCCGGGCTCGCCGCGGACGACCTCGCCGAGCTCGAGCTCGCGTACGCGCCGCCGTTCGGCGCGGCCAAGGACGTCGTGAACATGCTCGGCTTCGTCGCGCAGAACGTGCTCGACGGCACCATGCCGCAGTGGCACGCGGCCGACCTCGACGAGGTCGTCGCGACGTCGCTCGTGCTCGACGTCCGGTCACGCGCCGAGCACGCCGGCGGACACCTCGACGGCGCCCTCAACGTGCCGCACACCGAGCTGCGCGAGCGGCTCGACGAGGTGCGCGCCGCCGCGGCCGGGCGACCCGTCGCCGTGCACTGCGCGAGCGGCGTGCGCTCCTACCTCGCCACCCGCGTCCTGCTCGCCGCCGGGCTCGACGCGCGCAACCTATCCGGCGGCTGGCTCACCCTGACCACCACGCCGCGCGCCGCGCGCACCCTCGAAGGAGTCCCCGCATGATCGACCGCCTCCGCCGCCTCTTCTCCCGCTCGACCGACGACGGCGCCCTGCGGCCGACCGTCGACGCCACCACGGCGGTGCAGCTCGTCCGGGACGGCGCGACGCTCCTGGACGTGCGCGAGCGCGACGAGTGGCGCGCCGGGCACGCACCCCAGGCCGTGCACGTGCCGCTCGCCGACCTCCCGTCCGCCGCGCCCCGTCGCCTCAGGGACGGCGCGATCGTCGTCGTCGTGTGCGCGTCCGGGATGCGCTCGCGCACCGCGGCCCGGCAGCTCCGCTCGCTCGGCTACGCCGCGACGAGCCTGTCCGGCGGGCTCGGCGCGTGGCAGGCCGCGGGCGGAGCCGTGCGACGCTGATCCTGCACCACCCGACCGCCCCGCCTCGACCGAACCCCGAACCCCCGAACCCCCGAACCCCCGAACCGAGGAGAACACCATGTGCAGTCCCGCCCTGTGCCGCACCTGCGGCAAGACCACCTGGACCGGCTGCGGCATGCACGCCGACGAGGTCATGGCCGAGGTGCCGCCCGAGCAGCGCTGCACCTGCGCCTGACGGCGGCCCTGCCCGGAGCCCGGCAGACCGGGCACCGCGGCAGGCGGCTGCCGAACCTCCCGAGACGAACCACCCCGACGAACGCAGGAGAACGACCGTGGAGCTCGACCGCACCGACATGGACAAGGTCGTCAACCGGCTCAAGCGCGCCCAGGGCCAGCTCGCCGCCGTCGTGCGCATGATCGACGAGGGGCGGGAGTGCGAGGACGTCGTCACGCAGCTCTCGGCCGTGTCGCGCGCGCTCGACCGCGCGGGCTTCGCGATCATCGCGTCCGGCATGCGCCAGTGCCTCACCGAGCCGGCTGAGGACGGCGAGGACCCGACGCTCGACGTCGCGAAGCTCGAGAAGCTGTTCCTCTCGCTCGCCTGAGGGCCCGGGCGGATCACCACCCGGTCGCCGGCCCTCGTCGTCCTCCCAAACCGGCCCGCGCCGGTCCACCCGAGGGTGGCCGGCGCGGGCCGAGCCATGTCAGGCGCCGGCCGGCCGGCCCGCGGGGGCCGCGGCGGCGTCCACCGCGTCGTCCTGCGCCTCGGCGCCGACCGGCGCCGCGAACTGGCTCTCGTACAGTCGCGCGTACGCACCGCCCGCCGCGAGCAGCTCGTCGTGCGAGCCCTGCTCGACGATCGAGCCGTGCTCCATGACGAGGATGGTGTCGGCGTCGCGGATCGTCGACAGACGGTGCGCGATGACGAACGACGTGCGGCCCTCGCGCAGCGCGTTCATCGCCTGCTGCACGAGCACCTCCGTGCGCGTGTCGACCGAGCTCGTCGCCTCGTCGAGGACGAGGATCGCCGGGTCGGCGAGGAAGGCGCGCGCGATGGTGAGGAGCTGCTTCTCCCCCGCGCTCACGCTCGACCCCTCGTCGTCGATCACCGTCGCGTACCCGTCGGGCAGCGTGCGCACGAACGGGTCGACGTGCGTCGCGCGCGTCGCCGCGAGGAACTCCTCCTCGCTCACCTCGCGCCCGTCGCGCACGCCGTACCGCAGGTTCTCCTCGATCGTGCCCTGGAACAGCCACGTGTCCTGGAGCACCATCCCGATGTCGGAGCGCAGGTCGTCGCGCGTCATGTCGCGCGTGTCCACGCCGTCGAGCGTGATCCGGCCCGAGTCCACGTCGTAGAACCGCATGAGCAGGTTGACGAGCGTGGTCTTGCCCGCGCCCGTCGGCCCGACGATCGCGATCGTCTGGCCCGGCTCCACGACGAGGTCGAGGTGCTCGATGAGCGGGGTGTCCGGGCTGTAGGAGAACGACACGTCGTCGAACGCGACGCGACCGCGCACCGGGTCGACCGTCTGCGCCGGCGACGGGTCCGGCGTCTGCTCCTCGGCGTCGAGCAGGTCGTAGACCCGCTCGGCCGACGCGACGCCCGACTGGAGCAGGTTCATCATCGACGCGATCTGCGTGATGGGCTGCGTGAACTGGCGCGAGTACTGGATGAACGCCTGCACGTCGCCGAGCGTCATGGTGCCCGACGCGACGCGCAGACCGCCGACCACGGCGACGATCACGTAGTTGAGGTTCGCGATGAAGCCCATCGCCGGCTGGATGGTGCCGGAGATGAACTGCGCCTTGAAGCTCGCGTCGTACAGGTCGCCGTTCTCGCGCTCGAAGTCGTCGATCGCGGCCTGCTGGTGGCCGTAGACCTTGACCAGCGTGTGCCCGGTGTACATCTCCTCGATGTGAGCGTTGAGGCGCCCCGTGGCAGCCCACTGCTGGATGAACTGCGGCTGCGAGCGCTTGGCGATCTGGGCCGTGACGATCACGGACAGCGGCACCGTCACGAGCGCGACGACCGCGAGCAGCGGCGAGATCCAGAACATCACGCCGAGCACGCCGACCACGGTGAGGACCGACGTCACGAGCTGCGAGAGCGTCTGCGTGAGCGTCTGGGAGATGTTGTCGATGTCGTTCGTAACGCGCGAGAGGATCTCGCCGCGCGCGTTGCGGTCGAAGTACGACAGCGGGAGGCGCCCGAGCTTGGCCTGCACCTCCCCGCGCAGCCGGTAGACGGTGCGCTGCACGACGATCGCCGTGATGCGCCCCTGCAGCCAGCCGAACAGGAACGAGCCGACGTAGACCGCGAGCACCCACGCGAGCACGGTCGCGAGCGCCGTGAAGTCGATGCCCTCGCCCGGGACGAGCCCGGGGACGCCCGAGACGAGGTCCGCGATCTGGTCCTGCCCCTGGGCGCGCAGCGCGTCGACGGCCTGCGCCTGCGTCACGCCCGCGGGGAGCTGGGACCCGACGACGCCCGCGAAGATGATGTTCGTCGCGTTGCCCAGCAGCTTGGGGCCGGCGACCGCGAGCGCCACCGAGACGACGCCGAGGATCACGACGGCGACGATCGGCACGCGCTCGGGCCGCAGCGACGCGGCGAACCGGCGCAGCGAACCCTTGAAGTCGAGCGCCTTCTCGCCGGGCACGCCCATGCCGCCCATGGGGCCGTGCCCACCGCCGCCGCGGGGACGCCCGGCGAGCCGGGTGCGGGCGACGTCGCCGCCCTTCGCGGGAGCGTCGGAACCGGGCGCGGGGGTGTCCCCGCCCGACGGCGCGGGCGTGCGCGAGGCGTCCTGCTCGCCGCTCATGCTGCCTCCTCGATCGAGAGCTGGGAGTAGACGATCTCCTGGTACGTCTCGTTGGACTCGAGGAGCTCGGCGTGCGTGCCGCGGCCGACGATGCGGCCGTGGTCGAGCACGAGGATCTGGTCGGCGCCGCGGATCGTCGCGACGCGCTGCGCGACGACGATCACCGTGGACCGGCGGGTGCGGGGCGCGAGGGCCGCGCGCAGGCGCGCGTCGGTCGCGTAGTCGAGCGCGGAGAACGAGTCGTCGAACAGGTAGACCGCGGGGTCGCGCACGATCGCGCGGGCGATCGCGAGCCGCTGGCGCTGTCCGCCCGAGAAGTTCGTCCCGCCCTGCGCGACGGGCGCGTCGAGCCCGCCGTCCAGCGCCTCGACGAACTCGCGGGCCTGGGCGACGTCGAGCGCCTCCCACATCTGCTCCTCCGTCGCGTCGGGGCGGCCGTACCGGAGGTTGTCCGCGACGGTGCCGGAGAACAGGTACGCCTTCTGCGGCACGAGGCCGAGGAGCGACCCGAGGTCCGCGCCCGTGAGGTCGCGCACGTCGGTCCCGTCGATGCGCACCGACCCGCCCGTGACGTCGAACAGCCGCGGCACGAGGTTGAGCAGCGTCGTCTTGCCGGCGCCGGTCGAGCCGATGATCGCGGTCGTCTGCCCGGGCTCGGCCACGAACGAGACGTCGTGCAGCACCGGGTCCTCCGCTCCCGGGTAGCGGAACTCGACGCCGTCGAGCTCGACGCGCCCGGTCCGCGACGTGAGCGCCACGGGCCGCTCCGGCTCGACGACCGTGGCCGTCGTGCGCAGGACGTCGGTGATGCGCTCGGCGGAGACCGCGGCGCGCGGCACCATCATGAACATCATCGTCGACATCATCACGGCCATGAGGATGTACATGAGGTAGGACAGGAACGCGGTGAGCGCACCGACCTCCATGTCGCCCGCGTCGATCTGGCGCCCGCCGAACCACAGCACCGCGATGCTCGACGCGTTCATGACGAGCATGACGGTCGGGAACATGAGCGCCATGAGCTTGCCCGCCTTGAGCGAGACGTCGAACAGCGCGTCGTTCGCGACGTCGAACCGCTCGGCCTCGTGCCGCTCGCGCACGAACGCGCGGATCACGCGGATGCCCGTGATCTGCTCGCGCAGGACGGCGTTGATGCCGTCGATCTTCTTCTGCATCTGCCGGAAGTACGGGACCATCCGCCAGATGATCAGACCCACGCTCACGCCGAGCACCGGCACGATGACGAGGAGCAGGCCGGAGAGCTCGACGTTCTCCTGCAGGGCCATGACCACGCCGCCGACGAGCATGATCGGCGCCATGACCATGATCGTCAGGGACAGCAGCACGAGCATCTGCACCTGCTGCACGTCGTTCGTCGTACGCGTGATGAGGGACGGCGCGCCGAACTGGCCCATCTCCTGGGCGGAGAAGCGCTGCACGTTGGTGAACAGGCCGGCGCGCACGTCGCGGCCGAACGACATCGCGACCCGCGCACCGAAGTACACGGCCCCGACCGCGCACACGACCTGCCCGAGGCTCACGAGGAGCATCAGGCCGCCGGTGCGCATGATGTAGGCGGTGTCGCCCTGCGTGACGCCCTGGTCGATGATGTCGGCGTTGAGGCTCGGGAGGTACAGCGACGCGAGCGTCGCCACGAGCTGGAGCCCGAGGAGGATGAGGATGGGTGTCAGGTAAGGACGCAACCGCGTCTTCAAGAGGCTGACGAGCATGGGTTTCCTGTCCGGGTGGGGGGCTACGGGACGGAGGGTCGGGCCGGTGGACGCTCCCGGGCGCACCGGGGGCTCGAACCGTGCGGCGGGCCGGGCGAGGGCCGCCGCAGGGCGCGGGCGGCGCGCCCCTCAGGGCGAGGGGTCGGTGGTGACGTCCGCTCCGATGCCGCCCAGGATCAGGTCGGCGAGCTGCACGGCGTCGAGCCTGTCACCGCCGGACAGGTGCGGCAAGGCGTTTCCGAAGACGAGGGAGAAGACGGCGCGCGCCGCGAGCCCCGGGTCCACGCGCAGCTCCGCGCGGTGGGCGACGAGCGTGCGCTCGATCGCCCCGACGATCTCGCGCGCGGAGCGTTCGCGCGCGTCGAACCCCGCCCGTCGCGCGTCCGGGCCGTGCCCGGCATGCATCCGCCGCACGGTGTCAGCCCGGTCCTGCCGCTCGGTCCGCGGGTCGCCGGCCCCGGCCCCGTGCGCGCCGCCACGGTGGGGGTCGAGCACCTGGTGGGCCGCGGCGAAGATCCGCATCCCGACGCGCTGCGCCTCGAGCAGGAACTCGACGATGCTCACCACGAGCGGGCGCAGACCGTCGTCGTCGGGGAGCCCGGTGATCGCGGCGACCGCGGGCGCCGGGTCGAGCGAGCGCACGACGGCGGCGTGCAGGATCTCGTCCTTGTCGGCGAACGCGCGGAACAGCGTCCCCTCGGCCACCCCGGCGGCGTCCGCGATCTGCCGGGTCGTCACGGCGGCGCCGTGCTGGACGAGCAGCGGGATCGTCGCGGCCGCGATCGCGTCGCGCCGCTCCTCGCGCGAGAGCGGGCGGGCACGCGTGCGCTCCGGAGCGGGCGCGTCGGGCGACGCGTCGGGCGACGCGTCGGGCGTCGCGTCGGGCGACGTGCCGGGGGGCGCGTCCGACGGGGAAGGGAGCGGTGTCACAAGGGCGACGCTAACTGAGTGAGCACTCACTCGCAATGCCGTCCGCTCACGGCGGAACCCCGTACCGACGACACGCCCCTGCTGCGACGCGCGAGAGCCCCGCACCGGGAAGGTGCGGGGCTCTGCGGTACGGACCCAGCGTCCGCCGGGGGTCACCCGCAGGGTGCCGACGACGCGGGCGTCAGCGTCGCGGTGCCGTCGGCGACGGCGTCACCGTGCGACGTCGACCCCGGAGGTCAGCGGTGCGGCGGGAACGACGGCGGCTGGTCGCCGGACGGCGGCTCGTCCGCCCCGGGCGCGTCCTCCACGGGCGGCGGCGGGGGTGGCGCGTACTGCGCGGGGCCCCCGAGCGGGCGCGGCGTCGCGGCACCCGGCTCCGGCGGGCCCGCGCGGTGCTCGCCGGCGCCGCCCGGGTGCTGGCCGCGCTCGGTCTGCGGGTCGAACGGGAGACCGGAGCGCGTGCCTGCGCTCGTGGCGTCCGCGGTGGCCGCCTCGGCCTGACGACGTGCCTCGGCCAGCGCCTCCGACGGGTCGGTGAGGGACGGCACGCCGAACTTCACACGGTCGCGCTCGCGCTCGCGGCGCGCCTCGGCGCTCGCCTCGGCCGCCTCCGCGTCCTCGGCGGGCGTCGCGCTCGGCACTCCCCCGCCGTCGATCCCGGGCACGCCGCCGAAGCCCTTGGCGATGGACCCGAGCGCGGCCGTGAACTCCGTCGGCACGACCCACAGCTTGCTCGCGCTGCCGTTCGCGATCTGCGGGAGCATCTGGAGGTACTGGTACGCGAGCAGCTTGGGGTCGGCGTCGCCCTCGTGGATGGCGTCGAACACCTGGAGGATCGCGCGCGCCTCGCCCTCGGCCGTGAGGATCTTCGACTGCGCGTCACCCTCGGCCCGGAGGATCGCCGCCTGCTTCTCGCCCTCGGCCGTGAGGATCTGCGACTGCTTGACACCCTCCGCGGTGAGGATCGCCGCACGACGGTCACGCTCGGCGCGCATCTGTTGCTCCATCGAGCCCTGCACGCTCGGCGGCGGGTCGATCGACTTGAGCTCGACGCGGTTGACGCGGATGCCCCAACGCCCGGTGGCCTCGTCGAGCACGCCGCGGAGCTGGCCGTTGATCTGGTCGCGGCTCGTGAGCGTCTGCTCGAGGTCCATCGAACCGATGACGTTGCGCAGGGTCGTGACGGTGAGCTGCTCGATCGCCGTGATGTAGTTCGCGATCTCGTAGACCGCCGACTTGGGCTCCGTGACCTGGAAGTAGATCACCGTGTCGATGCTGACCACGAGGTTGTCCGAGGTGATCACGGGCTGCGGCGGGAACGAGACGACCTGCTCGCGCAGGTCGACCGAGGCGCGCACGCGGTCGATGAACGGCACCAGCAGGTGCAGGCCCGGCTCGAGCGTGCGCGAGTACCGGCCCAGGCGCTCGACGATGATCGCGACCGCCTGCGGCACGATGCGCACCGCCTTGACAAGCGCGACGACCACGAAGATCAGGATCAGCGCGAGGACGACGTACGCGAGGATCGTTCCGGGACTGGGGTCGTTCATCGACTACCTCCTGGTCGGCGGCGCGACCGGTCGCCCGGCGGCGCGGTGCGGGTCGTGCCGGTCGGTCACGACCCGGTCGGGTGCTGGGCGGGCAGCGGCGCGACGACGGCCGTCGCGCCGTCGATCCGGACGACGCGCACCTCCGTCCCCACCGGGATCTGGGGGGCGTCGGGCTCGGTCCGCGCGGTCCAGACCTCGCCGACGAGCTTCACGCGGCCGCCGAACTCGCTCACGCGGTCGACGGCGAGCGCCGTCCGGCCGACGTGGGCGGCGACGTTCGTCTCCGTGAGCGGCACCCGCGAGCGCAGGTGGCGCAGGAGCCACGGCCGCAGCGTGAGCAGCAGGATGGCGCTCACGACCGCGAACGCCACGATCTGCAGCCACAACGGCCCGCCGGCAGCGTTGACGCCGGCCGCGGCGAGCGAGCCGCCGGCCAGCATGATGAGCACCAGGTCGAGCGAGATGATCTCCACGAGAGCGAGGAGAAGCGCCGCTCCGACCCACCACAGCCAGTCCATCTCGACCCCCGTTCCCACGTGCGCGCTTTACGTGTACTTTACCGAACTTCCGCCCGCCGTGCACGCGTCCCCGCGCAGGTGCGCGACGCGTGCGTCACACCCGTGCGGCGCGCGCCATCCAGCGCCCACCCCCGTGCGCGACGAGGAGCGGCAGGCCGAACGCGTCGCTGAGGTTCTCGGCCGTGAGGACCTCCTCGACCGGGCCGGCCGTGTGCACGACACCGTCCTTGAGCAGCAGCAGGTGCGTGAACCCGGGCGGGATCTCCTCGACGTGGTGCGTGACGAGCACGAGCACGGGAGACGCCGGGTCGCCTGCGAGCTCGGACAGCGCGCCGACCAGCTCCTCGCGCCCGCCGAGGTCGAGCCCGGCGGCCGGCTCGTCGAGGAGCAGGAGCTCGGGGTCGGTCATGAGCGACCGCGCGATCTGGGTGCGCTTGCGCTCGCCCTCCGAGAGGGTGCCGAACAGGCGGTCCGCCAGGTGGTCGACGCCGAACGCCGCGAGCAGGTCGCTCGCGCGCTCCGCGTCGAACTCCTCGTACTCCTCGCGCCAGCGGCCGGTGACGCCGTACGCGGCCGTCAGGACGACGTCGCGCACCGTCTCGTCGCCCGGGATCCGCTCGGCCAGCGCCGCGGAGGCGAGGCCGATGCGCGGGCGCAGCTCGAAGACGTCGACGCGGCCGAGCCGCTCGCCGAGGATGTCCGCCGTGCCCGCGGTGGGGTGCATGCGCGCGGACGCGATCTGCAGCAGGGTCGTCTTGCCGGCGCCGTTGCGGCCCAGCACGACCCACCGCTCGCCCTCGTTCACCTGCCAGTCCACCGCGTCGAGGATGGTCTTGGTGTCACGGCGGACCGTGACGCCCTTCAGGTCGAGAACCGCGCTCATGGTCACCGACCCTATAGGTTGGCCGACGTGGTCTCACACTCGTCCGAGGGCCCGCACGACGCGACCGGCCCGGGTTCCGGTCCCGGCTCCGCGTCCAGCACCGGCGCCCTCCCCCGCAGCGCGCTCCTCGCGCTCTGGCTGCGCGCGGCGCGCCTGGGCGACGACGACGGGCTGGCCCGCCTGCTCCGCGCCGTGCAGCGCGACGACGAGCCGCACGTCGTGTCCGGGGCGCTGGGCGACCTCCGCCTGGAGGACCTGGCCGGGGCGTGGGCCGGCGACGCGCGCGAGGTCGTCGCGCTGGCTCCGGTCCCCGGCGACGTCGCCGGCGTCCCGCCGGAGGCCGCCGCGCGCGCGACCGACGCCGGAGAGTGCGTCGTGGTCACCACGTCGTCCGGCTCGTGGGCGCTCGTCCCGGAGGTCACCGAGTTCGGCAGCGACCTCGAGCCGGGCCACCTCGTGACGTGGCACGTGACGTCGGTGGGACCGTGGAGCACGCGCGCCCTCGGCGCGCTCGGCTCGCTCGCGGAGGCCGAGCGCGACCTGCGCACCGCGCTGCTCCTCGCGACCCGCGCGCTCGACGAGCTCGACGTCGCGCGCTGGCGCGACGACGCCGCCGGCGCCCTCGCGGACCTGCGCGCGGGCGGCGTCCCCGCCTGGCAGCTCCCCGCGTCCGTCCCGCCGCGCGCCGTCCAGGTGCTCACCCAGGCCGCCCGCCTGCGCGCCATCGTCGACCTGGCCACCGCCGACGACGGCGGGTCCGTCAACCTCTGGCAGGCCGACCAGCGCTCCACCGCCCTGCGCGAGGTCGACCGCGCCTCCCGCCACGCCCTCGGCGCCGCCACCCTCTGGATCGCCGCCTCCTGACGCTCCGCGAGATCGACCCGTGCGTTGTGAGATCGACCCCCAGAGGGTCGATCTCGAACGTTGGGGTCGATCTCACGAGGGTGCGGCGCCCGGGCACGCAGGCCCAGGGTGCGTTGATCGATGTGGTGCTGCGGGGCTGAAAGTCGTTGCGGTCCATCCCGATAGAGTTGAGGGCGTGCGCGAGGAGCATCTGTTCGGTATCCACCTCTACCCGGCGACGGTGAGAACGGACGTCGTTTCCGGGGCTCGCGAGATCGGCAGTGTCCACGACGGAGAGTTTCTGGTCATGGAGGACAGCGACGGGACGACATCGGTGTGCGATGTCGCGACAGGCGAGTGTTCCCCGCTCAACCGCGACCGAAGGGCCACCGAGGGCTTCCTGGAGGCCTTCGCGGAGTATCTCGGCTCCGGGCCGCCTGCCCCGACACCGGTGACGATGACGGCTGAACAGGCCGCGGAGCGTCTTCGTGCATTCCAGGAGGGGCAGGTTCCTCCTCGCGTCCTCCCAGCACGCAACGGCCTCTCTCACCGCACACGGCTGAGGAAGCTCCGAAAGCGGCTGCACGCGATCGATCGCACCGCGACCGGGCCGGACTCATGGTGGAGCGGCCCCATCGAAGAGGCGGAGAACGACCTGCTCTGAGGTGCGTCACAGTGAGATGGTGCGTCGCCAGGTCGAGGTGGCGGCGAGGGCGATCGCGGCACGGCGGTTGCGGGCGGGCCCGTCGGTTCGCATCGCATGCCGGGCCACCGCTTGAGCTCGTTGACGTAGCGCTCGACGACGTTCCGGTCGCGGTAGCGGACCTGCTGCTGGCGCCGACGTCGATCGGCCGTCCGGGCCTCTGCGATGGGGCCGCGGGTGGGTGGCCGCGTCAGTCGGGCAGGTCGTCGGTGACGAGGCGGGAGCGGGCCTCGTAGACGCGCAGCGGGTCGGCGGTGCTGGTGGTGGTCGCGGTGCCGGTGACGTCGGTCCAGGTGGTGGTGCCGGTGATGCGGAACTGCCCGGACCAGGTCGTGGTGAGCGTGATCTGGACCTGCTCGGCGGGTTGGTCGTAGGTGTGCGCGACGGTGTGGTGCGGGTAGGCGGCGCCGGGGTCGGTCGTGGAGACCGGGGTGGTGCCGTCGCCGTAGTCCCAGGCGTACGAGCGC